>NZ_DLSO01000006.1:0-41341 GCF_002500165.1 Gordonia sp. UBA7860
CTCCTTGAGCGCGAAGCCGTCGCTGCCCGCAAGGCGGCGCTGCAGTTCTGCCCAGATGCGGTCGTCGGACCAGTCGGCTGGGTTCTCGGTGGGGGCGCATTGGAAGTACATGCGCTGCACGCTCGGGGTGCGTTGGCTGATGAGCGCGAAGCCGTGCGGCGATCGGGTGTAGATGAGTTCGGGTGCGCTCGGCGGCGCCTCGGCGAGGATGCCGAACCACGCGAACGGGTACTCCCGAAAGTAGCGCTGCGGGTCTTCGACGAGATCGCGGCAGATGCTGCGTGAACCGTCGGCCCCGACGACGAGTTCAGCGGTGATCTCGTGGCGCGCGCCCTCGGCATCGGCGTAGGTGACGTGTGGCTCGTCGCGATGGTCGGTGACCGCAGCGTCGGCGATTCCGTACCGCAGATCGCCGCCGTCGCGGGTGCGTGCCGCGTGCAGATCGATGAAGACGTCGGTCTGTGGGTAGAGCCAGCACGACGCCCCGACGAGCTTCTGGAAATCGATGCGGTGGCTGACGCCGCCGAAGCGGAGGTCGATGCCCTGATGCTCGTGACCGTCACGCAGGACTCTGTCGGAGACGCCCGAATCGAGTAGCAGTCGAACGCTGTCGCGCTCCAGAATGCCTGCGCGATGGGTGGTTTCGATCTCGTGGTGGGTTCGGTTGTCGATGACGACGCTGTCGATCTCGGCCACCGAGAGCAGATGTGACAGCGCGAGCCCGGCTGGGCCGCCACCGACGATGGCGACCCGCGTGCGTGTCGTGCTGGCGTAGCTGGTCATCTGTGACCTCCCTTCTGGAAGAACCATAGGGAGAGCTGGGTCACAGAACCTAGCATCAGATTCCACTGAGCGAAAAGGCGCAGCTAGAAATGCAGCATTTTGGCGTTCGACCGCTGGTTATGGGCGATTCGAAATGGCTCGGCGGCGCTGCCTCAGTGCTCGCGCAACTTGTCAATCAGGTCGTCCTTCTTGAGGTCCGAGTAGTTGCGTAGCCCGAGTTCCTTTGCCCGCGAGCGCAGTTCGTCGACAGTCCAGTCTTCGTACGATCCGGACTCGCCGCCCTTCTCGCCGATCTTCGAACGGCCCTGCGCGGCAGCGGCATTGGCGATACGGGCGGACTTCTCCTTGGAGTTGCCCTCGTCGCGAAGCTTCTCGTAGAGCTCGTCGTCTTTGATGGACGGCCCGGGATCGCGCTCTGGCATGGCTGCCTCCTCGTCGGAATGAATCTCGGATTGGGGCGTTTTCCACGCTACGCGCCGAGCGGGTACGCGACGACGTGCTCACGATCGCGACACGACAAGGTCGGCGATAATCCGCCTCTAGCAGCGGTGGAGTGCCTACCCTCGGGTACGGGGGTCCTGCAATCTACGGCGACGAAGGGCACAAGGCATGGGCGAGAAGAAGGCGATCAAACGTCTGCAGAAGCAGATCGGCGAACTCCAACAGAGCCTCGACGACGTGCGGAAGTTGGCAGAGAAGCAACTGGGCAAAGCAGCGAGCGAAACCGACGCGCTGCGTCGAGAACTCTTGAAGCGCATCGGAGCGATCTCCGGTGATTCCGACGACAAGAAGGTCGAGTCGTCGGACGCGCCGCGGGCCGTCGTCGCACCGAAACCCACACCGAGCGCGTCGGCCTCGAAGCCGAAGCCTGCGGCGAGTGTGAAGCCCGGTGAATCGAAGAAACCCGTGCCTAAGACAGCGACGCCGAAGACGGCGGCAACCAAGACGTCGACACCGAAGACTGCGGCACCCAAGGCCAAGCCATCTGGGACCACGCAGGCGGCGAAGTCGTCGGGAGCCAAGTCGCCGACGGTCAAGGAGTTGCGCGAGCAGGCGAAGGCCAAGGGCATCAAGGGTTACTCGTCGATGACCAAAGCCGAGTTGCTGAACGCGGTCGGCGGAGCGTGACCTCTGCCGATACCCCGTGGTGACGTTTACGGGACAGAGACGACCGACGCGGTGTCGTCCTTTGTGTTGGTGATATTGACGAGGCTGCCCGCATGATTCACGTTCAGACCACCGGGAAACTGGCCCACGGGAACAGTCTCGAGCGCCTTGTTCGACGTCGTGTTGATCACCGATATCGTGCTGTCGGCCATGTTTGAGACGTAGAACCCGCACTACTCAAGTGTGGGCCAAGGTTGTTCGTCTCAACATGAGATCGCGCTCGCGAAGCCAACCATCATTCATGCGGTTCATCGCATACTGGGATGGGGAATCCGGGGGACACGCCGCACCGTCGTGCGGCCCTAAGGAGGCCAGGTATGAAAGCGCTTGTCTATCACGGTCCGGGAAGCAAGGCGTGGGAGGACGTTCCAGATCCTGTTCTGAAGGACCCGACCGATGCGATCGTCCGCGTCGAGACGACGACCATCTGCGGCACCGATCTACACATTCTCTCCGGCGACGTTCCGGCGGTGACCAACGGGCGCGTGCTCGGGCACGAGGGCGTCGGAGTGGTCACCGAGGTTGGGCCCGAGTGCACCCGCGTCAAAGTCGGTGACCGCGTCATCATTTCGTGCGTCACCAAGTGTGGCTACTGCGAATACTGCAAGCAAGGGATGACGTCGCACTGCCAGACGGTCGGCGGAATCGGGTGGATCTTCGGGCATCTCATCGATGGCACGCAGGCCGAGTTCGTGCGTGTTCCGTTCGCCGACAACGGACTCATCCCGCTACCGGCGAGAGTCACGGCAGAGCAGGGCGTGATGCTCAGCGACATCCTCCCGACCGGTTTCGAGATCGGTGTGCTCTACGGGGCCGTCAAGGAAGGCGACGTGGTGGCCGTGATCGGTGCGGGGCCGGTGGGTCTCGCGTCGGTGATGACCGCCCGCTCACGCGGGGCGTCGAAGGTGATCGCGGTGGACGGCAACAAGTTTCGTCTCGAGCGTTCGCTGGACTTCGGTGCGACCGACACCATCGACATTCTCGCGGGAGGCAACGTCGTCGAACAGATCAAGGAACTCAGTCGCGGTGGACTCGGCGTCGACGTCGCAATCGAAGCCGTCGGTCTTGGCCCCGCGTTCCGCACGTCGCTCGACTGTTTGCGCCCCGGCGGACATCTCGCGAACGTCGGTGTGCACGGGAAGCCCGTCGAATTTCCGATCGATCGGGATTGGATCAACAACCTGACGCTGACGACGGGGCTGGTCAACGCGACGACTGCTCCCGAACTGCTCACGGAGATCGAAGAGGGAAAGATCGCGCCCGAGAAGTTCGTGACGCATCACTTCACCTTCGACGAGTTCGACCGCGCCTACGACACCTTCTCCAACGCTGCCGACGAGCACGCACTGAAGGTGATCATCAGCAACGGGTGACAATGGTGAGGTGACGATCGAAGGACTGTCCGAACGCTCGGGCGACGTGACGACCACGCTGTCGGCAAGCCGGTGGCAGCAGTTCGCGGCCGTCGTGGATGGTCCGTTGCCGCAGATCGCCGAACGCTTCTCGAGGTTCCTGGCATCGGCGTATCCGCACGACGCGCTGATCATCTACACCCGCGAGTGCACCGGCCGCCCACGCAAGGTGGCCGGTGCCCCGGCGGTCGTCGAGCGTGCGACCATCGCCGAACTCGACGCGATCAAGGAATCGGTTCAGCGAGGGGACACGCTGCGCGGACAGGCGGTAGTCGGCGGAGCGCGTCGAAAAGTTCTCGCAGTCCGCGATGCCACCGACACGTTGCTTGTACTGGTACCCAAGTCGGCCAAGTCGCAGGCCACGGGCATCGATGAACTCCTGACCGCCTGGTTCGCGCTGGTGGCGACATCGATTCGGCAGCAGGTAGCCCAGGCGAGTCCCGATTATCTGGCCGAGTCGCGGGCGGCGTCGACCGAACGGGCTCGGACGATCACCCAACTGACCGAAACACACGAGGACACATTGTCGTCGATTCTCGGGACGCTGCGATCGCGCGACCTCGACGACGCCGTCGCACGCACGGTTGCGGCGGAGACGGCGTCGGCCGCATTGATTGCGTTGCGGTCGGTCGGTGACACCGATCGCGCGCTTGCGACCGAACCGATCGGCGTTGCTTTTCGACGGCTCCGGGCCGAGCTCGAACCGGTGCTACGTGACCTCGACGCCGACGTCGAGTTTGTGGAACCGGGGGTCGACGCGACGTTGTCGGGCGAGATCGCGCACGCCGCGAGAGCCATCGTGCGCGCGGTCGCCGTGGCCGTCGCCGCCCAACCGGCCGTCGAACGGCTGCGGGTGGCGTGGGAAATCAGTGGTGACGATCTGGTCGTCGACGTACGTGATCGGGGTCGCGGTGAACTCGACGGCGACGCGTTATCGCGACAGCTCGCAGGACGGTTGCGCGCGGTTGATGGGACGCTGGACGTCGAGTCGATTGCCGGTTGGGGGAGCCGGGTGTGCGCTCGAATTCCGTTGGAAGCGAAGGTCTCTCGTCCCGAGAAGGATCTGCTCGCATCGTTGAATCCGCGTGAACTCGAGGTGCTCGGACATCTCGCGCTCGGTCGGCGGAACAAGGCCATCGCGGCGGAACTCGGCGTGAGTGAGAGCACCATCAAGTTCCACGTCGCGGCGATTCTGCAGAAGCTCGGGGTCACCAATCGCGGTGAGGCAGGGCTGCTCGCCGCAGGCGCCGGGATCACGGCGGGGTGATCTCGACAAGCTCGATCAGCGGGTAGGGCTCGATCAGCGGGTAGGGCTCGATCAGCGACGGGGCGCTCGATCGGCGGTAAGGGCTCGATCTGCGTGGAGAGGGTAGATCAGATCCCGGTGATTCCATAGGTGTGGATCTTGCGGTAGATCGAACTGCGCGACATGCCCAACTGCTCTGCCGCACGAGCGCGGTTACCCGCGCACTCTCCCAGTACGCGAATGATGGCGTCACGCTCGGTGATCTCCAACGTGGTGAGCACCCGGTGAGCAGTGGTGCGGCAGAATCCCGGGAGGTCTGCGGCTTGTATCTCGCCGACTGGCCGCTGACGCAATGCGGAGCGCAGCGCCGCGTGTAGTTGGGTGAGGTTGTTCGGCCACGAGTAGGCGGAGATGATGCGCATGGCCTGCGGACTGATACGTGTATGGCGTCGCGGTGCGAGCATCGTCAGCACTCGTTCAACCAACGGGACCAGGTCTGGGCCCCGAAGTCGAAGTGGCGGAAGCGTGACGGACTCGTCGAATCGTCTGAGCAGACCACCGTAGTTTGTGTGGGCACCGCTCCGCGCCGGAGAAGCGGTGGCGGCGAGAACATATCCGGCCGCCAGCGCGTCGTCGACGAATCTGGCCACATGTGTTGGCGTGTGCTCGCCGAGTCGGTCTATGTGTCGTAGAACGACCAGGCCTCGTTCGTCGGTGATGCGCGGCAGCCGCGTCGCCGCGAGGCACTCCGGGGCGTCCGCCATGTCCAGGACCACGATCGGTGCGGCACCGTGTGCCAAGCGAAATGCGTCAGTCAGTACCGACAGACGGCCGGTACCCGGCTCCCCGAAAGCGACGACATTCTGGTTGTCGTTACACGAGCGCACGACGTCGTGATAGGCAGAAATCCATGCGGGACTGCGCATTCCGTGAGTCTCGGGCGCGAGTAGGGCCCCATTACGATCACGAGCGACACCTCTCCCTTCTCCTTGCGTGTCGGTGGCGTCCGCCGGTACGTGCTCGCGTCGCTCCTCGTCGACGACCAGTACAACTCCGACCACATCCCCGCTGCTGGTGATGTGCTTGGCGCGTAGTCGGAGCTGGCGCCCACCCTCTAGGGTGACGGTGTGTAAAGCGTTGTCGTGCTTGGTCATCAGGTACTCCGCGTACTGACCGATGGTCGACTGCTCTTCTGGGGTCAACAGTGAGCGGGCAGCCTCATTCATCATGACGGTCTCGCCGAGCGCGATCACCGCTCGGCTGGGTCGGGCGGCCGCGCGTAGGTACGTCTCGAACAATGCACGCGTGTCCTGACTTCGGTCGAGCAGCAGATTGCGACTGATGTCGGTTGCGGCCGACCGTACCAATGCGTCGACCAAGCTGTTCCAGCTTTCGGCCAACATGCTCGCGTCGAGCACACCGACAACCCGCCCGCTCAGGGGATCGAGGATCGGCGCTCCGGTACACGCGAACTGGATCAATGACTGATTGAAGTGTTCGGAACCGACGACACTGACGGGTGCGCCGACCTCGAACACCGTGCCGACTCCGTTGGTTCCCACACTGCTCTCTTCGAACGAGAATCCGCGGTCGAAGTCGACCCGATCGAGAACTCGCCCGACTGCCGTTGAGCAATCGCGGCGGTCGATTATCCGGGCGCGGGCGTCGGTGAGCGCGATTGTCACAGGGACGTCGGACATATCGCCGGTGAGGCGTTCGAGCACCGGGCGCGCGCAGCGGACCAGACGGGAATTGAAGTCGATGTCGTCGTGGTACGCGACCTGATACCGGTCGGCGTCGAGTCCGGCGGACGCGCTCCTCGACCAGGATGCGGCGACTACGTCGCCGACGCCTGCTGCGCCCTGCGGTCCGTACTCCAAGAAGTCGGCGCGAGCAGCAGCAATACGCAGTTGTTCATCCCGCGTGTCGCGCACGTGCTGCTCCTTCCTGTAATGGCGTCCCCGCCGCTGTGACTCACAACACAGTCGATTATCCATCCGTCGATAGTCAAACGACCACTACCCGTCGGTCAGGTCCGGCGTCCCAATTTGGGACACATCAAGTCTGTGGGACAAGCCAAAAATTCATCCCTACGTGACCACAATCACAACAACGGAGGAAGACGATGTCAGACAGAACCATCGATGCGCTCGTGATCGGAGCCGGCGTGGCCGGGCTCTACCAGCTCCATCAGCTGCGAGAACAAGGCCTCGACGTCCGTGCGTACGACTCCGCGTCCGGCGTCGGCGGTACCTGGTACTGGAACCGGTACCCGGGTGCGAAGTTCGATTCAGAGGCCTACATCTATCAGTATTTGTTCGACGAGGACCTCTACAAGGGCTGGAGCTGGAGCAGCCGATTCCCGGGGCAGGCCGAGATCGAGCAGTGGCTCAACTACGTCGCCGACAGTCTCGACCTCCGTCGTGACATCTCGTTCGATACGACAATCGTCAGTGCCGTCTTCGACGAGAACACCAACCGTTGGACGGTCACCACCGACTCCGGGGAGACGATCGACACTCGATATCTGGTTGCTTGCACCGGGATGTTGTCGGCGCCCATGTCGGACCTGTTTCCCGGCCAAAGCGAGTTCGCGGGGGAGATCCTGCACACCGCGCGGTGGCCGCGTGACGGCGTTGACCTCGAAGGCAAGCGCGTCGGGGTGATCGGCAACGGTGCGACCGGCATTCAAGTGATCCAGACCATTGCCGACCGGGTCGGTCAGCTCAAGGTCTTCATTCGGACACCGCAGTACGCCTTGCCGATGAAGAACCCGAGCTATGGGTCCGACGACGTCGCCGCATACAAGGCGCGCTTCGAGGAGCTACGCGAAAACCTGCCCACCACGTTCACCGGCTTCGAGTACGACTTCACCGATGCGTGGGCCGACCTCACGCCTGAGCAGCGTCGAGCTCGGCTCGAAGAGGACTACGACAACGGGTCGCTGAAACTGTGGTTGGCGTCATTCGCCGAGATCTTTTCCGACGAAGAGGTCAGCGAGGAGGTGTCGGAGTTCGTTCGGGAGAAGATGCGCGCGCGGTTGCAAGACCAGGAACTGTGCGAGCTGCTGATCCCCTCCGACTACGGCTTCGGTACCCACCGAGTGCCGCTGGAGACCGACTACCTCGAGGTCTACCACCGTGACAATGTGCAGGCCGTGCCGGTGAAGAACAATCCGATCACGCGAATCGTCCCCGAGGGCATCGTGCTCGAGGACGGAACGTTGCACGAACTCGACGTGATCATCATGGCCACCGGCTTCGACGCGGGGACCGGTGCGCTGACGCGGATCGACATCCGAGGTCGCGACGGACGTTCTCTCAAAGAGGACTGGGGCCGCGACATCCGCACGACGATGGGCCTGATGGTGCACGGCTATCCGAATCTGCTGACAACCGGTGCGCCACTCGCGCCGTCTGCTGCGTTGTGCAACATGACCACCTGTCTTCAGCAGCAGACCGAATGGATCAGCGACGCGATTCGGCACCTGAATGCGAACGGCAAGACCGTCATCGAACCCACCGAGGAAGGCCAGGACGCGTGGGTCGCTCACCACGACGAACTCGCCGACGCGAACCTGATCTCGAAAACGAACTCCTGGTACGTCGGTTCGAATGTTCCGGGTAAGCCGCGGCGTGTGCTCTCGTACGTCGGAGGTGTCGGGGCCTACCGGACGGCGACTCTGGAGGCGGCCGCCGCAGGGTACAAGGGTTTTGCGATCTCGTGACGAAAGTTATTGCCAAACAATTAGATTCACCGGAAGGACAGATGAGATGACTAGTTCGGTTACGGGCGTCGATCGTGGAGTGCTCCAACGCTCGGAAGATGCCGTGTTGCAGTCCGCGGTCGATGCCGAGATGCCGGTGGCAGGCGTCGTCGCGATGGTGACGGATCGCACGGGCAACGTCTACGAAGGAGCGGCGGGCACTCGTCGGTTCGGCGGCAAGGACGCGATCACCACTGACGACGCCTTCGCGCTCTTCTCCACCACCAAGGCGATTACCGCGACCGCCGCACTACAACTCGTGGAAGAGGGCGCACTCGACCTCGACAGTCCCGCTTCACGCTACGTGCCCGAGATCGGCGAGCTACAGGTGATCGAGGGTTTCGACGGCGGAGGTGATCCGATCCTCCGGGCACCGAAGTCGATTCCGACAACGCGTCAACTGCTCACGCACACCGGGGGTTTCGGGTATGACTTCTTCGACGAGGTCTACTCGAGGTTGGCCGATGAGAAAGGGCAGCCGAGTGTCATCACCGCGACCAAGGCTGCACTCACGACGCCGTTGCTGTTCGATCCGGGAGATCGTTGGCAGTATGGCACGAACATCGACTGGGTGGGGCAGGTCGTCGAGAGGTTGCGGGGTAAGCGACTCGGGGAAGTGTTCGACGAGCGGATCTTCCAACCGCTGGGCATCGAGAACATGAGTTTCGTTCTGCGCGATGACTTCCGGCCACGACTCGCCGAGATGCATGCACGCAACGCAGACGGGACGCTGACCCCGATGGACTTCGAACTGCCGTCGCCTCCGGAAGTCGACTTCGGTGGGCACGGTCTCTACGGCACCGTCGGCGACTACACGAAGTTCATCCGGATGTGGCTGAACGACGGAGCGGGCGATCATGGCCGTGTACTCAATCGGGAAACGGTCGAGATGGCAGTGCGGAACCATCTCGGTGACCTACCGGTAACCATGTTGCCTGGTGTGATTCCCTCGTTGTCCAACGATGCGGAATTCTTTCCGGGGCAATCGAAGTCGTGGTCGTTACCCTTCATGATCAACAACGAGGAGGCGCCGACAGGCCGCCCTGCGGGGGCACTCGGCTGGGCCGGACTGGCGAATCTGTTCTACTGGATCGATCGGAAGAACGGATACGGCGGATACTGGGCGACCCAGATTCTGCCGTTCGGTGATCCGACATCGTTCACGAAGTACATGGACTTCGAATCCGTGGTCTATCGCGCACTCGATCGCTAGTCCGAGAGCCGATACGTACACAACTCGTACCTGAGCGCGAGGCCGAGGCGACTATTGTCGCCGCCTCGCGCTCAGGTCGCAGTTGTGTACGGGCTGGCTGATCTCGACAAGCTCGATCGGCGGAAGGCGGCTCGGTCGGCGGGAAGGGGCGCGATCCATCGGGCCGCTGTACTTTCGACTAGGTAGAACCATCCATTCGGATGGATGCATGTCTCGTGCCATGCCACAAGACTGTGTTGAGTACAAGGTTCTCACCATCGAGAGGTTGAAAGCGGAATGTCGCAGACGGTCAAGGGAGTCATCTCGCGTAGCAAGGGCGCGCCAACGGAACTCGTCGACGTGGTGGTGCCCGACCCCGGGCCCAACGACGTCGTCGTCGATATCCAGGCGTGCGGTGTCTGCCATACGGATCTTGCCTACAAAGAGGGCGGCATCAACGACGAGTATCCGTTCCTCCTCGGGCATGAGGCGGCAGGCATCGTCGAGGCGATCGGTTCGGATGTCACGCACGTCGAGGTCGGCGATTTCGTCGTCCTGAACTGGCGTGCGGTGTGTGGTGAGTGTCGGGCGTGCAAGCGCGGGAAGCCCTGGTACTGCTTCGACACCCACAACGCGTCGAAGTCTATGACGCTCACCGACGGGACCGAACTGACGGCGGCGCTGGGTATCGGTGCGTTCATCGAGAAGACCCTCGTCCACGAGGGGCAGTGCACCAAGGTCAATCCCGAGACCGATCCCGCGGTCGCCGGCCTGCTCGGCTGCGGCGTGATGGCCGGCCTCGGCGCTGCGATGAACACCGGCAACGTTGGTCGCGGAGACTCCGTCGCCGTCATCGGTTGCGGTGGCGTCGGCGACGCCGCGATCGCCGGTGCGCGCCTGGCGGGTGCCACCAAGATCATCGCGATCGACCGCGATCCGGCAAAATTGCAGTGGGCAACCGAACTCGGCGCAACCCACACCATCAACGGCGCAGAAGTCGACGACGTCGTGACCGCCGTCCAGGACCTGACCGACGGATTCGGAGTTGACGTCATCGTCGACGCCGTCGGGCGACCGGAGACGTGGAAGGAAGCCTTCTACGCCCGCGATCTCGCCGGAACCGTTGTGCTGGTGGGTGTTCCGACACCCGAGATGAAACTCGAAATGCCGCTCGTCGACTTCTTCTCGCGCGGCGGATCGCTCAAGTCGTCGTGGTACGGCGATTGCCTGCCCGAGCGCGACTTCCCGATGCTCATCGACCTCTATGAGCAGGGGCGACTCCCGCTCGACAAGTTCGTCACCGAGCGCGTCGGACTCGGCGACGTCGAGGCAGCGTTCGAGGCGATGAAGGGCGGCAAGGTGCTTCGCTCGGTGGTAGAGCTGAAGTCATGAGCAACGCGAGCATCGACAACGTCGTCACGTCCGGCACCTTCTCGCTCGACGGTGGGACGTGGGACGTCGACAACAACGTCTGGATCGTCGGCGACGACAGTGAGGTCGTCATCATCGACGCCGCGCACAGCGCAAAGCCGATCCTCGACGCTGTCGGCGACCGGACCGTCAAGGCGATCGTGCTGACCCACGGCCACAACGACCACATCACCGTGGCTCCGGAGTTGTCGAAGGAGACCGGCGCGCCCATCCTGCTGCACCCCGGCGACACCATGCTGTGGAAGGAAACGCACCCCGACGTGACGCCCGGCAACCTCGACGACGGGCAGGAAATCGACGTCGCGGGAACGACGTTGAAGGTCATCAACACGCCGGGACATTCGCCGGGCTCGTCGGTGATCTACGCGCCGGAGCTCGGTGTGTTGTTCAGTGGCGACACGCTGTTCCAGGGCGGACCGGGAGCGACAGGACGGTCGTTCTCGAGCTTCCCGAAGATCATCGAGTCCATCAAGGAAAAGATCTTCGTGCTCGACCCGGAGACCAAGGTCTACACGGGACACGGAGACGGCACGACGGTCGGTGCCGAGGCGCCACATCTCGAGGAGTGGATCAAGCGGGGTAGCTGAGCGCACTCAGAGCCGTGTTTCCGAGCCGCCAACTGAGCTCGGAAACACGGCCTAATGCCCCGAAAACCTACCCACCTGCGAAGATCCCGATGGGCGGGCGCGTAACCTCTCCGCGGTGAGTGAAGCCACTGCCCCTGCAACGGGTTCTGCGCCCGTCGACCCCACTCGACCCGCAGTTCCGCGTAGCCGCATCGTGATCGCATCGATGGTCGGCACAAGTATCGAATTCTTCGACTTCTACATCTATGCGACTGCCGCGGTCCTCGTATTTCCGACGCTGTTCTTCCCGAAGGGCAACGACACCGCCGCACTGCTCTCGTCGTTCGCGACGTTCGGTCTCGCGTTCGTCGCGCGGCCGATCGGTTCGGTGTTGTTCGGACACTTCGGCGATCGCGTGGGCCGTAAGGCGACGCTGGTCGGTTCGCTGCTCACGATGGGTATCGCGACCTTCGCGATCGGGTTGCTGCCCACGTTCTCCCAGATCGGTTATGCCGCTCCGGCTCTGCTCGCGCTGCTGCGGTTCTGCCAGGGCCTCGGACTCGGCGGCGAATGGTCGGGGGCCGCGCTGTTGGCCACCGAGACCGCAGAGAAGGGCAAGCGCGCCTGGGCGGCGATGTGGCCACAGCTCGGTGCGCCGATCGGCTTCTTCTTCGCCAACGGCATCTTCTTGCTTCTGATGCTTGGAATGGACTTCGACGCCAAGAGCGCTGCGACCAACCACGCATTCCTGACCTGGGGTTGGCGAATTCCGTTCCTGGCGAGCGCAATCATGGTGGTCATCGGACTCTACGTGCGGTTGAAGCTCACCGAGACGCCCGTGTTCGCCAAGGCAGTGGAAGAGGGTAAGAAGGTGCGCGCGCCATTGGCCGAGGTCGTCAAGACCAGTTGGCGACCACTGATCGCCGGCACGTTCATCATGTTGGCCACGTACACGCTCTTCTACATCGTGACCACGTGGACGACCTCGTACGGAACCGGCAAGGTGACCGACGCGTCGGGCGTCAAGCTGTCCATCAGCTACGTCGACTTCCTTGGACTGCAGCTCATTTCGGTGCTGTTCTTCGCGGCGTGCGTGCCGCTCTCGGGATGGCTCGCCGACCGCTATGGCCGACGCGTGGTGCTGCTGGTCATCACCGGTGCGATCGTCATCTTCGGATTGTGCTTCGGATGGCTGCTGCACCCGTCGTCGGTGACCGACAGCGTGATGCTGGTTTTCCTCATTTTGGGTATGGCGCTGATGGGACTGACTTTCGGGCCGATGAGTGCGATCCTGCCGGAGCTGTTCCCGACGAACGTTCGCTACACGGGATCTGGGATCGCCTACAACGTCGCGTCGATTCTCGGTGCGGCCGTTGCGCCGTTCATCGCGACGTGGCTGGTTGCCGACTTCGGCGTGGCGTGGGTCGGTGTGTACCTCGCGGTGGCCGGAGTGCTGACGCTGCTGGCGCTGTGGTCGGTCAAGGAGACGCGGTCGGTGGACTTGTCGGAGGTCTGAGCGTCGGGGTCTGAGTGCAAGGCATCTGAGCGCCGAACGCGATTCCCTCGGAATCGGGTTTCTGGGGTTGCGATGCGGGAACCAGACCTTCATAGTTAGGCAATGCTTACCTCACTTGAGAAGGTCGCGCCGTGGGCGATGGCCTATTTCGTATCGTCATCGGCTTCCTGTTCTTCTGTCACGGCGCGTCGACGCTGTTCGGATGGCCGGTCGCGCCATACGGCGGCGAGACCGCAGCGTTCGGGGCGTGGCCGTCGTGGTGGGCCGCGGCAATTGAGCTGGTCGGCGGCATCCTGGTCATGCTCGGACTCGGCACTCGCGTTGCTGCGTTCATCGGTTCCGGTGCGATGGCCGTCGCCTATTTCTGGAAGCACCAGGGCGACGGTCTGCTGCCCATAGCGAACGAGGGCGACTCGGCCGCGCTGTACTGCTGGGCGCTGTTCCTGTTGGTCTTCATCGGCTCGGGGCGTCCCGCATTGGAGAACGTGCTCGTACGTAAGCGAGCTGAACAGTCCGACGCCGCAGCTTCGCAAGGCTCGGCAGTGCGCACCGCTGCCTGATCAACGCGGGTAACGTCAGCGGGGTGATCGAACCGCTGAGCTGGGGCGAACGGCAGTGAGCGGGACGCGGGCCGCCGGGTCGGAGCGTGCGTTCTCGACGTCGCTGAAACGCTTGCTGCCACCCGCGTTCCGTGGTTACCAGCGCGGGTGGTTGCGGGCGGACGTCCTTGCGGGCATCACGCTCGCGGCCGTCGCCATTCCGGAATCGATGGGCTACAGCACAATTGCCCACGTTCCGGTGGTTGCGGGAATCTATACCATCATCCTTCCGACAATCGTGTTCGCTGTTCTGGGTGCGTCACGGCTCATGGTGACCGGTGCCGACTCGGCGACCGCGGCGATCATCGGATCGGGCATCGCGGGCATCGGAGTCGCAGGCCTGCAACCGAACTCGGCGGAGTGGTTGGGTTTCGCGTCATTGATCGCAATCGTGACGGGACTGATGCTGGCAGTGGCCAGGATCGCGCGACTTGGGTTTCTCGGCGACTTCCTCTCCACCGCTGTGCTCGTCGGCTTCCTCGCAGGCACCGGGATCAGTGTGCTGACCGGGCAGATTCCCGGCATGCTCGGGATCTCCGGTAGCGATGGTCGGATATGGGAGCGTTGGGAACACCTTGCGCGCGAACTCGGCTCCATTCGATGGACCGCGGTGGCGTTCGCCGTTGCGACGCTGGCGTTGCTGATCGTAGGCAAGCGGTGGGTGCCCCGCCTTCCGATGCCGGTCATCGTTGTGGTGGCGTCGATCGTGCTGGTATACGCCTTCAACTGGTCCGATGATGTGCCGGTGATCGGCGAGTTGCACGGCGGTTTTCCCGAATTCGGACTTCCCGACTACGTCACGTGGCGCGACATACCGAAGGCCGCGACGGTTGCGATCGGCTGCGCGGTGGTCATTCTCGCCCAAAGTGCGGCCACAGCACGAAGTTTCGCGCAGCGTCACGGAGAGAACGCCGACGTCAATCGCGACATCGTCGGACTGTCTGCGGCCAACATCGTGGCAGGGTTCTCGTCGACATTCGTGGTCAACGGCAGCCCCACCAAAACCGAACTGCTCGAATCCGAACATGGTCGGACCCAAGTCGCCAACATCACGATGGCGCTCATCGCGCTGATCGTCGTGGTCTTCTTCGACGGCGCGCTCGCCTACATGCCGCACGCCGTTCTGTCAGCGATCGTCGCGGTGGTCGCGGTCCGGCTGATCGACGTCGACCAGTTCCGTCGAATGTGGCGAGTGTCGAAGTACGAGTTCACCATTGCCGTTCTGACCGCCGTGGTGGTGTTGGTCTTCGGTGTGCAGAACGGAGTGGTCGTTGCGATGGGAGTGTCGCTGCTGGCGATAGTGCGCAGGCAGTACCGTCCCGAGCGGTTTGTGGTCGGAGTTTCCGACCACGGACGTCGTCGCCGATACGAATCGGCGAAGCCTGGCGCAGAGTCGATGCCAGGACTCATCGTGTTCCGCTACGACGCGGATCTGTTCTACGCCAACGCCAGTCGCTTCTCCGATGAGGTGGCCGCGCTGGTTCGGGCGGCACCGCACCCGGTGCGTTGGCTGATACTCGACTGCACAGTGATCGGCGACGTCGATTACACGGCCTCGGTCATGCTGAAGGATCTGATCACTTTCGTGCACAAGCGAAATGTTCACTTCGTCCTCGCGGGCGTCGACCCAGAACTCGGCGACACACTCTCTGATGAGCGAGTGCTCTCGGAGCTGAACTCCGACCACGTGTACCCGACGGTCGGCGCCGCGGTGCGTGCGTACGAGGCGGAGTATCCCGACGCGGTGGAGGCTGCGCGGTCGGAGGGCTCGTCGGATGTGGCGCCGGATGCATGGAAGCGGGAGTCATGAAACTCGGGCAGATCGTCGAAGCGTCGAAGCAGATGGCTGCGACCCGATCACGCAAGGTCAAGACCGCCGCATTGGTGGATCTGCTTGGTGCTGCGTCGAAGGACGAACTGCCGATCGTGGTCACGTGGCTCTCCGGTGAAGTGCCGCAGGGCAAGTTGGGTGTCGGATGGCGGTCGTTGGCGAGCCTCGACGTGGATGGCGCCGAGGTGTCGAGACTTGATGTGATCGACGTCGACGACGCGTTTGAGCAGCTTGCTGCGGCCAGGGGAGCGGGGTCGGCGGCACTCAGAAGTAGCGTGTTGACAGAGCTTTTCACGAGTTCGACGCCGCCCGAACAGGACTTCCTGAGACGGTTGCTGACCGGTGAACTGCGGCAGGGATCGTTGGCGGGGCTGATGGTCGACGCGGTGGCGCAAGCGACGGGTCAGCCCGTCGACTCGGTGCGACGCGCGCACATGCTCACCGGATCACTCTCGGAGACAGCGGTATTGGCCGCGCACGGTGGTGACGAAGCGTTGCGTGGAGTGCGACTTCAGGTCGGCCGGGCGATTGCACCGATGCTTGCGACTCCCGCCGACGATCTACCGAGTGCGCTGGCTGATCTCGGCCCCGACGCCGTTGTCGACTTCAAGCTCGACGGGGCACGAATTCAGGTGCACCGCAACGGCGGTGACGTATGGGTGTTCACGCGCACATTGCGGGACGTGACCGATAGGGTTCCGGACCTTGTCGACGCCGTGCTTGGGTTGCCCTGCGAATCAGTCATTTTCGACGGCGAGACGTTGATGCTCAGCGACGATGGCCGACCGCGACCGTTCCAGGAGACGATGAGCCGGTTCGGATCTGCAGCAGATGAGGCGGATCCTCGGCTGCTGCAACCGTTCTTCTTCGACTGCCTGCATCTCGACGGCCGTGATCTGATCGACCTGCCGCTGTCGGAACGACTCGAAGCGCTCGACGAGGTGGCACCAGGACTCCGCATTCCATCGGTCGTAGACCCCGATGTCGAAGCGGCGCAGGCACAATTCGACGCGGCCATCGCAGCTGGCCACGAGGGAGTCATGGTCAAGTCGCGCAGCGGTGTGTATGCCGCGGGGCGTCGTGGGCGGACGTGGCAGAAGGTCAAACCGGTGCACACGCTCGACCTCGTGGTCCTCGCTGCCGAGTGGGGATCCGGGCGTCGACGAGGCTGGCTGTCGAATCTGCACCTGGGCGCACGTGACCCCGAAGGCGGGCCGCCGGTGATGGTCGGCAAGACGTTCAAGGGTCTGACCGACGAGATATTGCGTTGGCAAACCGCGGAATTCCCCAGGTACGAGGAGTCACGTTCGGAGTGGGCGGTCTTCCTGCGACCGGAGATCGTCGTGGAGATCGAACTCGACGGCGTGCAGCGCAGTTCAAGGTATCCGGGCGGGGTCGCACTGCGGTTCGCCCGAGTGCTGCGGTACCGGCCCGACAAGACCGCGGCCGACGCCGACACGATCGACGCCGTGCGGGCGCTGCTGCCGTAGGGGCGCGTAGCTCGCTGGCCGAGCCATTCTTTCGCTGGTGATTTCGACTCGGCTGCTCGCTGCGCTCGCGGCCGGCTCAATCAGCGGAAAGGACTAGCCCGTCGGTGGAGTGCTCGATCAGCGGAAAGGGCCGGCCCGTCGGTGGAGTGCTCGATCAGCGGAAAGGATTCATCCGCGGGTTGAGTGCTCATCGCGCGCTGCCGAGCCAGCGAGAAACGGCTCGAGGGGCGGCAGGCGTCAGCCGCGGTAACCCAGGCGGCGGCTGACCGTGTCGGCGGCGTGCACGACGCCCTCGGCGAGATGGGGGGCGTCGGCGGGGTCGAGGCGGTAGCGCGGGCCCGAGATGCTCAGCGCCGACACGACCGCGCCGGTGCTGTCGCGGACTGGGGCGGCGAGCGCGACGAGCCCGACTTCGAGCTCTTCGTCGGCGAGCGCCCAGCCGCGAGCGGAGGAGGCGGCGAGGTCGGCGATGAGCTGATCGAGGTCGGTGATGGTGTTGTCGGTGAAGCCCGGTAGTTCATCGGCGTAGAGCAGGCGCAGTTCTCGTTCGCTCAAGCCGGTGAGTAGTGCCTTCCCCGACGACGTGGCGTGCGCGGGTGACGGCTGCCCGATCCAGGTCTTCAGCGCAACACTCGACGAGCCCTGCGACTCGACGACGTTGATGGCCTGCGCGGCGTCGAGGACGGCGAGATTGGTTGTCTCCCCAGTCCTCCTGGCAACGTCGTCGCAGACGTCCTGACCGAGCTTGGCGAGATCCATTGTGGCGGTGGTCGATCCGGCCAGTCGCACAACCGTGAAGCCGATGCGATACTTCCGGCCGCCCGGCGCCTGCTCGACGAAGCCGCGTGATTCCAGCGATGCCACGATCCGCGAGACTGTCGACTTGTGGACTCCGAGGGCGACTGACAGTTCGGTGATGCCCGCTGCGCCCGCGTCGGCGATCAGCTCCATGATCTGCAGCGCGCGGTCGACGGACTGCACGGCGCCACCTGCGGTCTTGTCGTGGTCGGGTGCGTCGGTGGACATGATGCTCATGAGCCTACCTGTCGACTCCGTTGGGCTGAGGCTGCTGGCCACTAACCCAATCTGCACGTACACAATCTGGTCGTGAGCGGGCCGCCATCGAAATAATCTCCTCGGCCTCGCGCTGAGGTACGACTTGTGTACGTACCAGGCGAACTCGACACGTGTCAGCGCTCATTGGCTTCGGTTCGCCTCCTTGATGAGGTCGGCGCACCTCTCCGCCATGGTCATCACCGTGATGTTCGGGTTGACGACGGGCAGTTTGGGCATCGCCGACGCGTCGACAACCCGCAAACCCGAAACGCCCTTCACCCGCAGCTCGGGATCGAGCACCGCCAGCGTATCCGACGCCGCTCCCATCCTTGCCGTACCCGCGGGGTGGTACACGGTGTTGTGCGTCTTGTGGATGTAGTCGATCAACTCGTCGTCGGTCACGGCGTCGAGCCCCGGTGCCAGTTCGCGAGATACCCACTCCGACAGCGGACTTTGCGCACCGATCTCACGCGCGAGCCGGATACCGGCGAGCATCACCTGCTCGTCGTGGCCCTCGGGATCGGTGAAATAGCGCGGGTCAACCCGGGGCCGATCGCGGAAGTCGCGCGACCGCAGTCGCACCGTTCCCCGGGAAAGTCCTTGCGTCACATTGGGTGTGAGGCAGAACCCCGACTCCGTGGTGGGGTAGCCCCATCGGAGTGTGTTCATGTCGAACGGCACGCTGCCGTAGTGCATCATCAGGTCCGAGTGGTCGAGGCCATCACGTGTGGTGGCAAAGAGGCCGATCTCCCACCACTGCGTCGACTCGGTGACCATCGGCTGGGACGCCTCCCAGAACACCAGGCCCTCGACGTGGTCGTCGAGGTTCTCGCCGACGCCGGGCGAGTCGACACGCACCTCCACTCCGACTTCGCGCAGGTGGCCCGCCGGTCCGATCCCGCTGAGCATCAACAACTTCGGAGTGTCGATAGCGCCCGCGGTCACGATGACCTCGCGTCGTGCGTCGACCGTGTCGTATCCGCCGAGATCCGGTCGCAGGAACGTGACGCCGGTGGCGCGGAAGGTGTCGTCAATGACGATCTCGCTGACCCAACTGTTCGTCAGCACAGTCAGATTGGGCCGCTTGTCGAGGATCGGATGCAGGTAGGCGTGCGACGACGACATGCGTTCGCCCGCTTCGTTCGCGTTGATCTGCAGCCAGCCGGCGGCATTGAGGTCCCATTCGTCGCGATTGAACGCGACGGTGTCGAGGCCGAGCTTGGCGGCGGAATCCAAAACCGCCTGGCCGCAAGGATCATTGGGTGGCACATCGCGCAGTCGGACAGGGCCGTCGTGTCCATGCGGGTAGCCCTGATATGTCCCCTCAGCGACGTTGTTCTCCACGCGTGCGACGTAGGGCAGTACGGCTTCGGGCCCCCAACCGGTCGCGCCCATCGCCTCCCAGTCCCGTAGTCCCTGCGCGAGGGGCCAAAAGGCGATACACGAGTTGTGCGACGAACATCCGCCGAGCACCTTGGCCCTGGCGTGTCGCAGGAAGCTGTTGCCCTTCTCCTGCGGTTCGACGGGATAGTCCCAGTCGTAGCCGGAGTCGAGCAGGTGCATCCAGTCGGCCAACACCAGGATCGCCGGATCGTCGACGTCACTCGGTCCGGCCTCGATCAGACAGACAGTTACGTCGGGATCTTCGGAAAGCCGTGCGGCGAGAACACATCCGGCGGTTCCACCTCCGGCGATCACGTAGTCGTAGGTAGTCACTGCGCGGCCTCCGTGGCGATGTCGTTGGTGCTCGAATGCGACGCCAGTACACCGATGTTCCGACGTCCAACGGTGAAGTACCAGAGCAACCCGAGGCCGAGGATGATGCCGATATAGACGAATGCTCCCCACGTGTTGAACCATGGTGTGCCGTACACCGCGGAGCGCGGCCATGCCAGGTTCAGTGCCATTCCGATGCCCCAGACGACGGCCAGCAGGTTCACCGCCAGACCCCACCGCCCCATCGTGAAGTAGCCGCCCTCGGCGAGATCCTTCGGTGGCCACTCACCTCGAAAACGCTTGAGCAGCATGGGCATCGTGACCAACAGATATGCGAGGTAGATCATGATGATCGCGATCGACGTCAGCACCGTGAAGATCTTCGGCTGACCGATGTTGATCACCAGTATCAGCACCGCGAGAATTCCGATGACGAAAGCGGGAATGACCGGAGTCTGACGCTTCGGGTCGACCTTGGCCAGATGAGAGCCGAAGGGCAGCGCGTTGTCGCGGGCCATCGCAAACATCAATCGGATCGCCGCCGTGTGCACGGCGAGTGAGCAGACGACGACCGCGATGACGATGGCGACGAGGAAGATCTTGCCCAGCGGTCCCCACATCACGGTTTCGACGATGTACTGCAGGCTGCCGTCTGGCTGACCAAGCTTGGGATCGTCAAGATCCGGGCCGGCCATGATCGCGAAAACGAGTATCGCACCGCCGATGACGAACGACGCAAGAATCGCGCGCAGGATCGCCTTCGGCGCGGTGCGTCGTGGTTCGACGGTCTCCTCGCCGAGCGAACTGGCGGTGTCGAAGCCGTACATCACATAACCCGACGCCAGCGACGCGACGAGGAATGCACCAAGGTAGCCGCCACTCTCGCCTGCCCCGTACCCGTGTGTGGAAAAGAAGACCTGCGGGCCGCGGGTCACGTTGCACGCCAGGATGATTGCGATGAGTACGGCTGCGATGAGTTCGACGAAGACGCCGACACTGTTGATCAATGCCATGAGCCGTACGCTCCACGCGTTGATGGCGGTGGTGAGGGCCACCAGGATCGAGCCGAGGATCACCGCGTTGACCGCGTACGACGTCGGCGTGGAACCGTCGCCGTAGATCTGGAAACCGCTCCACAGTCTCGGCAGATTGAGCTGTAGCGCCAACACGACGGCGGCCAGGGTGACGATCGACGCCGTGAGCATCAACCAGCCCGCCGACCACCCAACCAACTGCGTGCCCAATCGCTTTGCCCAGTTGTATACCGACCCTGCGACCGGGTACTTGGCTGCGAGCTCCATGAAACACAGTGCGACACAGAGCTGTCCGACGAAGACGATCGGCCACGACCAGAGATAAGCCGGTCCTGCGGTCCCGAAGCCGAAGTAGAACAGCTGGAAGGTCCCGGTAAGAATGGAGATGTAGCTGACGCCCGCGGCGAAGCTGGCGAACTTGCCGATACTACGGTCGAGCGACTGTTTGTATCCGAAGTCTTCGAGGCCGTCGGCCTCGGAAGTGGTTGTCGGCGTAGACTCTGTGGCCATTGTTCCTCATCGCGTGATCATTCCGGTCCGAACCACCGCGACGCCGACGGCGCGGTGTTGTGCCAGATGTGCTTTGTTTCTTGGTATTCCGCGAGCCCAGTCGGGCCCAGTTCGCGTCCGTTGCCGGACTTGCCGAATCCTCCCCATTCGGCGGCTGGTGTGTAGTAGCCGAAGTCGTTGAGCCACACGGTTCCGTGTCGCAGACCGCGAACCATCCGTTCGCCGAGCGCGGCGTCGGAGGTGCGGACTCCCGCGGCCAAACCGTATGCGGTGTCGTTTCCGAGTGTGAGCGCCTGCTCCTCGGTCTCGAATCGTTCGACGGTGAGGATCGGTCCGAAAGTCTCGTCGCGGACGATCGTCATAGACCGGTCGCAGTGGTCGAAGATGGTGGGGGAGAAGAAGTATCCGCCCGGATCGAGATCGTCGCGATCCGGCCGTCCGCCGCCGCAACGCAGCACGGCGCCTTCGTCCTTGGCCGACGCCACGTAGGCGTGCATCTTGTCGAGTTGTGCCTGCGACACCAGGGGGCCGGTCTCGCTGGTCGGATCGAGTCCGTCGCCCATGCGAATGGTGCAGGCGCGCTGGACGAGAGCGTCGACGAAGTCGTCGGCGATGGAGGACTGCACGATGAGCCGTGTGCCCGACGAGCACACCTGGCCCGAGTGTAGGAACACCCCGGTGAGTACCTGGTCGACCGACGATTCCCAGTCGGCGTCGTCGAAGACGATGTGCGGGTTCTTTCCGCCGAGTTCGACGGCGACCTTGGTGACGTGTTTGGCGGCGGTCTCCGAGATCACAATGCCGGTCTGCAGGCCGCCCGTGAACGAGATGAAGTGGACGTCGGGGTTGTCGGTGAGCGCGGGACCGAGAACGGCTCCGGACCCCTGCACCAGGTTGAGTACCCCGGCGGGGACTCCTGCCTCCTCGCACAGCCTGACGAAAGCGATCGTCGAAAGGGGCGTCACCTCACTGGGTTTGGCGACCATGGTGCAACCTGCTGCGAGCGCGGGGGCGATCTTCCACGAGATCTGCAGGAGCGGATAGTTCCAGGGCGCGATGAGAACGCAGACCCCGATCGGCTCGCGCACCACTCGGCTGATCACGGCGGGGTTGCCGACGTCGACGAGCCGATCGGCAGACGTCTCGACGAGCGAGGCGTAGTAGCGGAACACCGACTCGACGTCGTCGATGTCGATCTCACTCTCCGCCAACGTCTTTCCGGTGTCGAGTGTCTCGATGTATGCGAGGTCTGCTTTGTCGCGGACCAACAGGTCGGCGATACGGCGTAGAAGCGCTGCTCGCTCGGCGACCGGCGTCGCAGGCCATTTGCCGTCGTCGAACGTCGTACGTGCAGCGGTGACGGCGGCTGTCGCGTCGTCGGAGCTAGCCTCGTCGACAGAGATGAACTCGGTGCCGTTCGCAGGGTTGATCAGCGCGCGGACGCCGCCGTCGGAGGCGGGGCGCCACGTGCCGTCGATGTAGAGCTGATGCGTGCCGATCAGCCCCGCGAGCGGTTGGGTCATTCGGTTCTCTTGCCTTCCGTAGTTCCCGCGTCTTCCGTTGCGGACGGGATGGTTTCGACGGTGCCGTTGACGAAGGGAGCGATCGGGTCGCCGGTTTCGGGGTCGAGCACCGCGAACTCGCTGGTCTCGATCTTGACAGCCTCTTCGCGGATGTGCTCGTCGACGCGATCGGAGAGCAGACCACGAGCGACGATCAACGGGTCGCGGCGCAAATCCATGTACAGCGACACGCACATGCCGACCATCACCAACACGAACGGCAGCGCAGCGATGATCGCCATCTGTTTGATGCCGTTGAGCCCGTCGTCGCCGCTGACCGCGAGCAGCACCGCGGCGACCGCGCCGGTGGATACACCCCAGAAGATGGTGATCCACCTACTCGGTTCGGGCGAACCGCGTTGCGAGAGCGTACCCATCACCAACGACGCCGAATCCGCGCCGGAGACAAAGAAGATGGCGACCAGAATCATGACGAGCGCGGAGGCTATCGCCGTCCAGGGCATGTTGGCCAAGACGTCGAAGAGCGTGTCCTCGCTGGCGCTGGTGTCGGGATCGAAAGGCAGCTTGCCGTCGGTGAATTCACGTATCGCCGATCCGCCGAAGATGCAGAACCACAACAGCGACACCACAGTTGGCACGATCATCACGCCGACGACGAACTCACGGATGGTGCGGCCCTTGGAGATCTTCGCCAGGAACATACCGACGAAGGGGGTCCAGGACACCCACCATGCCCAGTAGAAGATGGTCCACGATGCCAGCCAGCTCTCACCGTCGGCGTCGACCGTCGCGCCGGATCGTGCGGAGAAGCCGAGGGCGTCGTTGGCGTAGGCGCCCATCGTGGTGGGCAGGAGGTTGAGGATGAATACGGTGGGGCCAACGACGAACACGAACACCGCGAGGATCAGCGCCAACACCATGTTGATGTTCGACAGCCACTGAATTCCCTTGGCGATACCCGACACGGCCGACGCGACGAAAGCGGCGGTCAGCACCGCGATGATCGTCACGAGGACCATGGTCGACGGATTCTTCACCCAACCGACCTTGTCCAGGCCCGAACCGATTTGCAGCGCACCGAGTCCCAGTGAGGCGACGGTTCCGAACAGCGTCGCGAAGATCGCGAGGATGTCAATGATCTTGCCGACTGGGCCATTCGCCGAATTGCCAAGTAGCGGAGCGAAAACCGCACTCATGAGCTGGCTTCGGCCAAGGCGATAGGTGGAGTATGCGATGGCCAAGCCGACGACTGCGTACATCGCCCACGGATGAAATCCCCAGTGGAACATGGTGGTTGCCATCGCAACCTGTACGTCGCGAGCGGAGTATCCGGGCGGTGCCTTGACGAAGTGGAACAGTGGTTCGTATGCGCCGAAGAACATCAAGCCGATGCCCATGCCTGCGCTGAACATCATCGCGATCCAGCTCACCGTGCGGTACTCGGGTTTGTCGCCGTCCTTGCCGAGCGGAATGCGCCCGTACTTACTCAGGGCGAGCCAGATTGCGAAGATGACGAAACCGGTTGCGGTGAGGATGAACAGCCAACCGAGGTTGCTGGTGATCCAGTCGAGGACGGTCGACGAGACGGACGCGAGATTATGGGGCTTGATAAGACCCCAGATGAGAAACGCGATGATCAGTGCTGCCGTCGCACCGAACACCACCGGGTCGAGTGTGTAGCGTTTCCGCACATCATTCATGTTCGCCATGGCGCCTCTTTTCGCAGGTAGCGGTGGACACTTACTGCTTGATTCGAGCCATCTCGGGGTCGACCACCGGATCCGAGATCACTAAGGCACCATACGACGTGCGCAAGTAATCGACCGCAACGGCCGTGGAATCGGGCAGATCCGACGGCAGCCACGCGTACGCGAGACACGCGCCGACCGTCGGCGACCACCCTGCGCTCGTGACGTATCCGACGACGTCCCCGTCTACCCTGACCGGCTCCTTCCCGAGTACCACGGCAGCAGGGTCGTCGAACTTGAGGGTTCGCAGGCGCAAGGGGCATACCCGCTGGTCCAGGGCATTCTTTCCGACGAACTCGGGCTTCGACGACTTCACGGCGAAGCTCAGCCCGGCCGCGTCGGGGGTGTGTTCGGTCGTCATGTCGACGCCGGCGGATCGGTAGCCCTTCTCAATGCGCAGCGCATTGAAGGCGATCCGGCCCGCGGCAATGATGCGGTGCTCAGCGCCCGCCGCCATGAGGAGGTCCCACAAACCACGGCCGTACTCGGCGTCGGCGTAGATCTCCCACCCGAGCTCGCCGACGTAGGACACCCGCATGAGTGTCACGGGTACGGACCCAATGGTTGTCTGGACGCAGCGGAAGTACTTCAGGCCGTCGTTGGTCAGGCCGGTTGGCGTCAGTGGTGCGACGACGTCGCGAGCCGATGGGCCCCAGAGCCCGATGCAGCACGTTGCGCCGGTGATGTCTCGTAGTGTCACGCTGCGATCGGCAGGAAGGTGGCGAGACAACCAGTCGAAGTCGATCGGTCCGTTGGCCCCGACCTGGAACAGATCGGCGCCGAGGCGGGCGACCGTCAGGTCCGACCGCACGCCGCCTTCGTCGTCGAGCATGAGCGTGTAGGTGATGGAGCCGATCGACTTGTCGACATTGTTGGTGGTCATCCGCTGGAGGAAGTCGGCGGCCCCGGGGCCGGAGACTTCGTAGCGGGTCAGCGGTGTCATGTCGTACATCGCGACATGACTGCGGGTCCACGCTGCTTCCGCGACCGAGATGGGCGACCAGTTGCGTGCCGACCATGCGTCGCGCAGCGGGATCTGCAGGCCACCGGCGACGAGTTCGTCGAGTATCGGCTGATTGGCCTCGAACCACGCCGGCCGCTCCCACAGATTCGCGACCCAGAACTCTGCGCCGAGCGCGGCTTGCCGGTCGTAGAACGGGCTGGTGCGCACTCCGCGGGGCGCGGCAACCTGGTCGTGCGGATGGATGATGTCGTAGACCTCGACGAACGACTGCGAACTCGTCGTGAGGATGTAGTCGTCTGTGAGAGCGGCGTTTTCGAACCGGTACAGATCGAACTCGTGGGTGTCGACGCTGGGCGCGCCGTCGACCATCCACTCGGCGACGGTGCGTGCGATACCCGCGGAGTGTGTGACCCACACGGCCTCGGCGACCCAGAATCCCTTGAGGTCGCGGTGTTCTCCGACGACGGAGTGCCCGTCGGGGGTGAACGAGAAGATGCCGTTGAAGCCGTCGTCGACCTTCCCTGTCGCGAGTTCTGGTATGAGCGTGATGGTTTGGTCCCAGGCTTCGGCGAAATCGTCTGGCGTGAACATCAGTTTCGACGGCATCTCCTCGAGCGAGACGGTCGAGTCGTAGTCGAGTGCGTTGACGTCGCTCGGCATCGGGCGATGACCGTAGTAGCCGATGCCGAGGCGGTCGCCGTGCTCCCGGTAGTAGAGGTCGCGGTCCTGATGGCGCAGGATCGGCAGCGAGGCCTCTGCGACAGCAGAATTGGCGCCGTGGCGCGATTCCAGCGGCGTGGTGTATGCGTACTGATGCGCCATCGGGACGAGGGGGATGGTGAGCCCGACGCGGCGGCCGAACTCTCTGCCCCAGAAACCTGTGCAGCACACCACGATGTCGGCGTCGACGACCCCGGTCGCGGTGCGGACGCCACGTACCTCACCGTTGCATTCGACGACATCGATCACCTCGGTGTGCGGGACGAACCGCGCACCACGTGAGATCGCCCGCGTCGCTTGAGCTTCTGCTGCCCGCAGCGCTTTGGCGAGACCATCGCGCGGCGTGAACAACCCTCCGACGATCTGGTCTGGATCGATCAGGGGGTGGCGTTCGAGACACTCTGCGGGAGACAGGAGCTCATGTTCGACTCCGCGCGAGGCAGCCCAGCCTGCCTTGCGGTGGAGGTCGTCCAGGCGTGCCTGCGTGGTGGCAACCTCGAGCCCTCCGAGGTGACTGAAGCACCAGCCGTCGGGATGTTCGAGCGTGGAGAACTTCTCGAGGGTGTAGCGCGCGAGCTCGGTCATCGTCTTCGACGGATTGGTCGCGAACACGAGACCCGGTGCGTGCGAGGTCGATCCACCGGTGGCCAAGAGCGGCCCGCGGTCGAGGACTGTCACGTCGCTCCAGCCACGCGCGGTGAGCTCATCGGCCAGCGAGGTGCCGACGATGCCTGCGCCGACGATGACGACTTTGGGAGTGGGCATGGGGTTTCCTTTTGGTGGGGGTGGTCTCGACAAGCTCGACCGGCGGGGCGCTCGACCGGCGGGCGGGGCGGTGGTCTCGACAAGCTCGACCGGCGGGCGGCTAGCTGAACACCACGGTGCTGGTTCCGTTCATGAGGACGCGGTTCTCGCTGTGCCAGCGGACGGCGCGGGAGAGCGCCGAGGCTTCGGCGTCGCTGCCGACCGTGGCGAGCCTGCGCGGGTCGTGGGTGTGATCGATGCGGATCACCTCCTGTTCGATGATCGGGCCCTCGTCGAGATCCGCTGTCACGTAATGCGCTGTCGCGCCGACATACTTGACGCCGCGTTGATGTGCCTGGTGATAAGGCTTGGCGCCCTTGAATCCGGGGAGGAACGAGTGGTGGATGTTGATCGCCCTGCCGCGCAGCTTCGCGCAAGCCTCGTCGGACAGGATCTGCATGTATCGGGCGAGGACGACGAGATCGGCGTCGAACTCGTCGACGGTTGCCAGGAGTCGTGCCTCGGCGTCGACCTTCGTGCCTCGGCGTCGACCTTCGTGTCCGGCGATACCGGCAGATGCCGGAACGGGGGTCCGGCGGAAGTTGCCATCGGTTCGAGATCGGTGTGGTTGGACACGACCGCGACGAGCTCACCTCCGAGTGTTCCTGCACGCCAACGGAAGATCAGGTCATTGAGGCAGTGGCCGAGTTTGGAGACCATGACGACGATCCGCGCAGGCGTGCGATCGTGGATCTCGAACTCGGCGTCGATCCCGCTGGCGAGATGCTCGAACGCGCGGACCATGTCGTCCGCGCTGGATTGCCGGGCAGAGGCGAATTCCGTACGTACGAAGAGCGTGTGAGTTGTCGGGTCGTCGAATTGTCGATGGTCAATGACCTCGCAGCCGTGACTGAACAGGAACGACGAGATGGCGTGCATGATGCCGCCGCGCGAGGGGCACCGCAGGGTCAGCGTGAAGGTCGAGGGCATGGCGAACTTTCAGGTCGAGGGGATCGTGTCAGTGGCTGTCGTAGCCGCATATTCGGTCGCGGCGTCGACGAGCCAATCGGCCAAGTAGTCGGCGAACGACGAGCGCACGAAGAGGGTGTACGTGTCGGCGTGTTCGTCGCGGTGGATCACGACGCCCGTCTGGGCGACTAGCGTCGAGACTGCGCGGTCGGGTGGAAATGCGCTGTCGGACAGATCAACTGCACAACCGTGGGCCAGGATCGTGCGGGCGTGGGGTCCGCCGAGGACGAGTCGGGCACGCTGCCCCGTCGCATCCATGACGTATGCGTTGTCGCCTGCGCGGGATACGACGTCGTAGACGAAGTCGTGGCCCGAGACTCCCTCGCGATAGAGCAGCCACTCAGTGGGGCCGAGCCAGACCGCGACCTCACCGTCGTGGCGTCGTAGTTCGCAGACGCCCGGCAGGTCGAGTCGTGCGATCGCATCGGCATCGGAAGTGCGGACGATTGACTGCGCCACAGGGGTTTCAGTCAGCTGCACCGCGGGGGCGAGCGCGTCGAATACCTCCTGCCAACCGGACAGCGGCGAGTGCGGTGTAAGCGAGATGTCAGCCATCACGACGTGTTCCTTCCTGGTCGACGAAGACCGGTGAGGTGACCTCGACCTCGACGAGGCGATCACCGACGGGCACCGACAGCCGTGAACCGACCAGATCCCGGCCACCCTTCACGAGCGCTAGTGCGAACGGCCGTCCGAGCTCGGCGCTGAGGTAGCTGGAGGTGACGTGCCCGAGCATCGGAACGGGTGGCGGTGGCAGCGTGCCGTCCGGATTGTGCGCGACGATCTGCGATCCCTCCGGCAACACCGTCGACGCATCGGTCGGCAGCAGCCCGATGAAATGCTTGCGCAACGGATTACGGTCGGAGGCACGGGAGAACGAGCGCTTTCCGATGAAGTCGGACTTCTTCTTCGACACCACCCAACTCATGCCGAGGTCGTGTGGCGTGACAGTCCCGTCGGTGTCCTGGCCGATGATCGGGTACCCCTTCTCGGCGCGCAGCACGTGCATGGTCTCGGTTCCATACGGTGTGATCTCGTATCGTTCACCGGCGTCGAGCAGTGCGCACCACACGTCGAGTGCGTATTCCGTGGCGACGTTGACCTCGAAGGCGAGCTCGCCGGAGAAGCTGATGCGCCCTATTCGGATCGGAACGCCGTCGAGAGTCGTATCGCGCCAGTCCATGAAGCCGAAGGCGTCGTTGTCCACGTCGAGGTCGTCGAACACGGCACCCACGACGTCGCGCGACCGCGGACCCACGACGGGCAACGTCGCTACGTGATCGGTCAGCGAGGTGGTGAACACCTGCAGCTCCGGCCATTCGGTCTGGTGCCACTCCTCCATCCAGTCGAGGATGGCGGCCGCGTTTCCGGTGGTGGTGTAGACGGTGTAGCGGTCGTCCGCGATGCGCATGACGGTGCCGTCGTCCTTGACCATGCCGTCGGGTCCACACATCACGCCGTAGCGAATCTTGCCGACCCGCAGTGTGCTCATCATGTTGGTGTAGAGCATGTCGAGGAAGGCAGGGGCGTCTCGCCCCGCGACGTCGATGACGCCGAGCGTCGAACCGTCGAGTATGCCGACTCCCGAACGGACAGCGGCACATTCGCGGAGCTCGGCCGACGCCATGTCCTCGCCGCCGCGCGGATAGAAGCGCGGACGCTTCCACTGGCCGACATCCTCGAACACCGCGCCGCGCTCACTGTGCCAGTGGTGCAACGCGGTTCGTCGAACCGGATCGTAGCGATCGCCTCGGTCGCGACCTGCCAACGCTGCGAATGACACCGGGGTGTACGGCGGACGGAACGTCGTGGTACCAGTAGCGGTGACGTCGACGCCGAGCAACTCCGCGACGATGCCCGAGGCGACAATGCCCGACGTCTTACCCTGATCGTGTGCCGTACCGATCGTGGTGTAGCGCTTGACATGCTCCACAGACGTCATCCCGGCGCCGACGGCACGCTCGACGTCGGCGACCGTGGCATCGCGCTGGAGATCGACAAACGATGTAGCGGAATCGGATTCGGCAACCCGCCAACACACTTCCGTCGCGGCCGGGGTGCGCTCACCGACGTGCGGAATCGCTCGGAACTCGGGTGCGACGACGCCGAGCGCGCGCACTGCTGATAGCCCTGCTCGACGGCCGTCGGCGAGACACGATGGCGTGGTGAGCATTCCGGCTGCCGCGCCCGCGATCTCAGTGGTGGGAAGCGTTCCCGTGGGTAGAAAGGCTGCGGCGGAGGCGTCGAAGGTCAGCGGACCGCGCAGCTGACTCCACAGGTGCGCAGCGGGATTCCAGCCTCCGGAGACCAGTACCGTGTCGCAGTCGAGTGACGTGCCGTCCAGGAGGCGCACGCCCTCTACCGAATCGGTGCCGAGAGCCTCGACCACGGCGTCGTCGACTCGCAGTGGGATGTTCAGGGCCGCAGCCTGTTCGGCCAGATCGGTCGACACGGTGGCGCGCACGTCGACGATCGCACGGACCTCGACTCCTTCCTGTGCCAACGCGAAAGCGGCGTCGTATGCGGCGTCGCAGGCGGTGAAGACGACGGCGCTGGTGCCGACGAGCACTCCGTATCGGCGCAGGTAATCGGCCGCCGCGCCGGCAAGCATGACGCCGGGAAGGTCGTTGTTGCCGAAGATGATCGGACGTTCGTGCGCGCCTGCGGCGACGACGGTGTGCCGGGCTCGGATGCGATGAACGCGCTGTCGTGAGATGTGCTGCGGTGCTGCCGTTCCCAGGTGGTCTGTGCGGCGTTCGACAGCGAGGACGAACCCGTCGTCGTATGCGCCGAACGCGGTGGTGCGGTTCAGTCGGGTGGTGGTGGGCAGTGAGTCGAACTCGGTAACGGCGTCGGTAACCCAGGCTGCCCACGGTGTTGCGCCGCCGGGCTCGGCGCGCTCGTCGAGGAGCAGGACCTGCAGACCCGCGCGGGCGGCGATCAGCGCCGCCATGAGGCCTGCGGGTCCGGCGCCGACGACGAGCAGGTCGGGATGGTGGTGCAACGAGTCGTAGCGGGCGGTGTCGACGTCGAATGACAAGCGGCCCAGTCCCGGGACGCCGTGTGCGACGAGGCCGGGGCACAACTCGACTGTGGTCGCGGGGACCATTGGTTCGCTGTACGGAGTGTCGACGCCGATCTGCGCGGTGGCATCGTCGGCCCACGAACCCGTGACGCCGCGGGTGCGGTGGAGTATCACGCTGCTGGTGATCGAGCGAACTCCGTTGGCCAGCAATGCCGATGCCAGTGAGTCGCCGGCGTAACCGGTGTAGGTGGCACCGTCGAAGACGAAGTCGATGGGTGTAGTGCGATCGACTCGTCCGCCGGAGGGGGTGCGGAAGGTCTGGGTCATCGGGCGGTCTCCTCGGCCGGTGCCGGCACGATCGCGTAGGTGACGGTGTCGCGCTGGACGGTGAACCACTGCCGACAACCTGCGCTGTGGCACCAGCGTTCTGTCAGTGCGCCTTTCGGGTTGGGGCGGAAGAACAGATAGCGCGCCCACGCGGCGTCGTCGAGGTCGGCGGGCCGGTCGGGGTAGGCGACGCCCGCGGCGGCACCGTAGTGGAACTCGACTTCTTCGCGTGGCCCGCAGTGCGGGCAGGTGATGAGTTGCAACGGATCTCCTGGTACTCAGTGGCTGCGGTTTCAGTAACGGTGCTCAGTGCGCTACCGCTGCGGCGCCGTGTTCGTCGATGAGTTCGCCGGTGGTGAAGCGCTCGATGGTGAACGGAGCGTTGATCGGATGCGGTGCGCCGGTCGCGACGGTATGCGCGAGGCACCAGCCGACGGCCGGAGTTGCCTTGAAACCGCCTGTGCCCCAGCCACAGTTGAGGAAGAGATTGTCGTACGGTGTGGCGCCGAGGATCGGTGAGGCGTCGGGGGTGACGTCGACGATGCCCGCCCATGTCCGTAGCAGCCTGGCCCGGCCGAAGATCGGGAACAGTTCGACGGCCGCCGCCATCTGGCGTTCGATGATCTGGAAGGCGCCGCGCTGGCCGTATCCGTTGTACGAGTCGACGCCCGCTCCCATCACCAGCTCACCCTTGTGCGCCTGCGATACGTACACGTGCACAGCGTTGGACATCACGACGGTGGGGTGCACGGGTTCGAGGAGTTCGGAGACGAGTGCCTGCAGCGGGTGGCTCTGCAGGGGAAGGTCGATGCCGAGCGGATCGGCGAGTGTCGACGTGTGGCCTGCGGCGCACAGCGATACGGTGCCTGCTCCGATACGCCCGCGGCTGGTACTGACCGCGGTGATCTTGCCCCCGTCGGTCTCGAACCCGAAGACCTCGCAGTTCTGGATGATGTCGACCCCGGCGTCGCTTGCGCTGCGCGCGAATCCCCATGCGACCCAGTCGTGCTTGGCGATCCCGCCGCGCGGCTGAAATGTGGCACCCAGGACGGGATAGCGGATGTCCGCGGAGGTGTTCACGATCGGGCAGACCTCGGCGACCTGCTTGGGATCGAGCCATTCGGCGTCAATTCCGTTGAGCCGGTTGGCTTCTACTCGGCGAACTGAGTCACGGACATCCTGCTCGGTGTGTGCAAGGTTGAGCACACCGCGTTGGCTGAACAGGATCGGATAACCGAGCTCGTCCTCGAGTCCCTCCCAGAGCTTGAGGGAATGCTCGTAGATCGCGGCGCTCTCGTCCCACAGGTAATTGGAGCGAATCAGGGTCGTGTTGCGTGCCATGTTCCCGCCCGCGAGCCAACCACGTTCGAGTACAGCGACATTGGTGATCCCATGATTGCGCGCCAGATAGTGGGCGGTGGCGAGACCATGACCGCCGCCGCCGACGATCACCACATCGTAGTTCGGCGCGGGATCGGGGTTGCGCCAGAGGAAGTCTGGATGGGGGCTGGTCATGGGGTCCTCACAGATCGATCACGACGGGCGAGAGTGGTTCGGAGCAGCAGAGCAGGATCTTGCCCTGCTCGATTTCGCGTCGGTGAATCCCGCCCTGATGGTTCATCACGACGTCGCCCGAGGTCTTGGTCACCTTGCACGAGCCACACAGGCCGACACCGCACGACGACGGGAGCGTGACTCCCGCAGCCGCCGCGGCGGCGAGGATCGTCGTGCCTGCGCCGACGTGGATGCGGCGTGCGCGGCGGGTGAAGTCGACGCTGACGCCGTCGGAGGGAGCGCCGTCGTCGCTGGTTGGCAGTCGAAAGCCGAAGCTCTCCTCGTGTATTCGCGTCAGCGAACCGCCGGAGGCGACAAGAGCCGAACGGACACCCGCACGGAACTGGCCTGGGCCACAGAGGAAGACCTCCCTCTCGGCGAGATCGGGGCAGATGCGGGCGAGGGCAGCGGCGTCGAGTCGGCCACGATGCCCCGACCACGCGGCACCCGAATCGTCGTCGGTGAGGCGCGTACAGGCAAAGGCGACAGCGACTTTGGGGTGCGTGACGGCGAGGTCGGCCAGCTCGGTGCGGAACGGGATGTCGTCGAGCGTGCGGGCGCTGTGGATGAAGACGATGTCGGGCGTGGTGCTGCTGTCGGAATCGGTCGCTGCCCGCAGCATCGACATCACCGGTGTGATGCCGCTCCCGGCGGAGATCAACAAGAGTTTGGTCGCGGCCTTGTCGATGTAGCTGAACCGGCCGAGTGGTCCGGATGCAGTGATCGTGCGGCCTTCAGACATGTTGTCGTGCAACCAGTTCGACACGTAACCGCCTACTTTGCGTTTCACCGAGATCGACAGGGTGTCCGGGCGGGTGGGCGACGACGAAATCGAGTAGCACCGTTCGACGACGCGCCCATCGATCTCGATTCCGACCGACAGGAACTGCCCTGGGTTGAACACGAACGTGTACGGCTCGACGGCGCGAAAGGTGAACGTCGCCATGTCGCGGGTGAGTTCGGTGCGGTCGACGCACACGAGGAGGTGGTCGGTGCTCATCACGCGCTCTCGGCGATCTGATCCGGTGTGGCGTCGAGTCCGAGGTTGACGCGCAGCCGTGTGATGTACCAGTTGATGAACGCCTCGACCTGGAACTCCGACGGTCCGTACGGGCCGGGAACGTAGGCGGGATCGGCGATGCCCCGGTGCGCAAGCCGGACCAGGTCGGCGTCCTGCTGGTTGGTGATCTCCCAGACCCCGGTGAGTCGATCGAGGTCGTAGTCGACGCCCTCGACTGCCGCAGCGTTGACCAGCCAGGTGGTGCGCACGAGTGTCTCGTCGGGCCGAATCGGTATGACGGAGAACAACACTGCATGATCGCTGGTCACGTGCAACCACATGTTCGGTTGCAGGTGCATCGAGAGTCGGCCCAGTCGGCGGTCGGGTAGGTCGTCGGAGAGCGGGCGCGTGCACGCGGTGGTTCCGTCGAGTGTGAACGACTCGCCCGCGAGATCCATTGCCTCCCGCTCGATGTGGAATCCCGTTGGGCGGGAGTCGAGTTGGGCGATGCGACGATAGGGGAGACCGAAGCGGGTCCACGTGTCGGCGAGTTGTGCGGTAGCACGTCGATAGCGTTCGACGACAGCGGTGAGCCGGTCGGGGATGGCGTCGGAGTCGCTGTAGCCCCAGGTCGGGAAGAAGACGTTCAGGAGTTCCGGATGGCCGCCGCAGTGGTAGCACTCGCGGTTGTTCTCCATAGCGAGCTTCCAGTTTCCGTTCTCGACGAGATCGGTCTGCTTGGCGACCTTGGCCTCCGCGAGCTTGTGCGGCGCGAGATACGGTTCGACGATGCGCGCGACGTCGTCGATGTCGGTGGGCGGGTCGTCGGCGAGGCAGATGAAGACGAGGCCTGCGATGGTGCGGACTGCGACGGAGCGGAGCGAGAAGCAGCGTTTGTCGAAGTCGGGAGCCTGGGCCTCGGCGTACATGAGGCGACCGTCGGTGCCGTAGGTCCACGAGTGGTACGAGCAGACGATGGTGCCGGTCGAGCCGTTTGCCTGCGTGATCAGGCGGGCTCCGCGGTGGCGACAGACGTTGTGATGGGCGCAGACGTTGCCGAGGTTGTCACGCGTGACGATGACCGATCGCGCACCGAACTCGACGGTGACGTAGTCGCCGGGCTCGGCGATCTCCGCTTCGGCGGCGACGAAGATCCACTGCTTGGCGAAGATCTCGTCGAGGTCGACGTCGAACCACTTCTGGTCGACGTAGAGCTGGCCCGGGAGACTCTGGCCGACGACGCGTGTGCCGATGACAGTGCACATGGCCGGGTCGGCTCGGTGTGCTGTCGGCGGCGCATTCTGCTGGGGCGGGTCAGTGGGCATCGGCCATCGAAGTCTCTCTTGGTGGCGTATGGGATCGCGGTGGCCGGGGAGTGAGGCCTGGGAGTCTGTGAGAGTCGGCGGTGACCCTTGTGCTGATAGTTGCGTATGGCGCAACCGACAGCAACTGATGCAACAAGTGTGAAGGCTCTGGTCGCGTCTGTCAATCGGGCGGCGAGTGGTGACTTGGCGACGATTCAGGGCGGCTTGCAACCCGTGTCGGTTTGGCCCGAATTGACCGGTGTGCCGTTTGACCTGCCCGTATGGAGACCTTGGGCGCAGCGAGGTGATGTTAGCCTTACCTAATCTATTGGCGGTCGGCTGCCGATCTCGGCGCCCGGGACTCGAAGGAATTGCCGTGAAGGTGTGTGTGGTTGGTGCGGGCCCGTGTGGTCTGACGACGATCAAGCAATTGCGCGACGAGGGGCACGATGTTGTCTGCTTCGACAAGAACACGGACCTCGGCGGCCTGTGGCTGCGCCACGAGGGCGATGGCGAGCAGATGAAGGCCTACGACAACCTCATGCTCACGATCTCGATGAAACTCATGGCCTACTCGGATCACCCCTTTGCGGACGGCCGCGTGTTCTACACGCGCGCGCAGTATTTGGAGTATCTGCGTGAGTACGCGGCCCGATTCGACCTCGCCGAGAGCATCACGTGCGGTGCAGAGGTCACCGACATCCGGCGCGACGACCGGGGTTGGACGGTGACTGTCTCACGCGAGGGCGCGACGTCGTCGGAGATCTTCGACGCGGTGGCTGTCTGCTCCGGACCGTTCAAGACGCCCAACCGCGCGATCGCGGGGCTCGAGGGTTTCACCGGGGAGATCGTGCACTCGTCGGAGTACCGCAACAGCGACCGGTTCGAGGGTAAGCGGGTTCTGATTGTCGGCATGGCCGAATCCGGTGCAGACCTCGTGCGCGAAATCGGTGACGTGGCAGCCGAATGCACTCTTGCGATCCGCTCCTACACCTACCTGTTGCCGCGTGTGTTCAACCGTACGAGGACGACTGACAACGGAACCGTGCGTGCGCACGCCCACGAGATGTGCCGGAGGTCGGCAGAGTATCCGTTCGTGCTCGACACCGCATGGGGCCGTAGCTCGGTGATCAAGGCGCTGTTCCTGGCGATGTCGGTGGTGCTGGGTGTGTTCGCCACTGCGGCAGGTGTTGTGCGCGCGTACGCAGGCACGGCGCCGGGAGGTCGGCGCACCGTCGAGCCCGACGTCAATCCCCTCGGACAGCCGATGGAACCGCCGAAGATCGACGTGGACACGCTCGACAACGCGGCCAACTGGGACATGATCCGCACCTGGAATCGACGGTCGCATCCCGACGGCAGTTGGGCGCAGCGCGCGATCTTCTGTAAGAACGTGAGCTTCATCCCGAGTCTCGTCGACGGCCGAGTGGCGTTGAACGACAGTGGAATTGCGAGCTCCGACGGTTCGACGGTGCGCTTCCGTGACAAGAGCTCGGCGGAGTTCGACGCGATCGTGCTGTGCACCGGCTTCACCACCGAGAAGCTGTCGATCGGCGATCTGCAGGTAAAGGACGGCAACGTGCGCAACCTGTACAAGCACTTCTTGCACCCCGAGCACGACGGCACCGCGGCGTTCATCGGATTCGTCCGGCCGTTCTCGGGCGGCATCCCGATCTGTGCGGAGATGCAGGCGCGGTACTTCGCTCGGTTGTGCAGTGGAAAGCTGGCCGTGCCGTCGAACATCGACGAACGCATCGGCCGCGAAAAGGAGTGGGAAGAGCACTGGACTGCTCTGAGTCCCGGCCACACCGAGGCGATCCCGTCGCAGGTGCTGTACCTGGACGCGCTCGCCCGCGAGATCGGTTGCCTGGTGCCGGCGTGGCGAATGATGGTGAACCCCAAGCTGTTCATCCAGTTGTGGTTCGGCAGTTTCAACCAGTCGTGCTATCGGATCGTCGGGCCGCACAAGCTGGGAAAGGCTGCGCTCGACGACCTTTACTCCGAGGCCGTCGAGAATCGTTGGCAGATGGCCGGTCAGTTGGCGCTGCTGCAGTTGATGCCCAAGCGTGTGCACCCGAAGCATCTGATCTGACAAGTTGCGTGGGATGCGCGGGTACAAAAATGCCCCCGTGGATCCCACGCAACTGCGGCGTGGACATCTAGCTCAGCGGCAGTTCGGCGACAAAGCTGCTGGTCGGAGTCGTCGAACCGCCGGGCGGCTCGACGGTGAACGCCAGCGCCTTCGCGTTTCCGATGTGCGGGATCATCGCGGTGGTCGACGGTGCTACGTCCTTGTCGGTCATGGTGCCCGCCGACGTTGCTCCCTCGGGCCCGACCAGCCACATCTGGTAGACCGTCCCTGACTTGGGTGGTGGCACGTCGTTCATGACGAGCACGCCGGCGTCTGCGCTCTCGGAGTACGCGACGGTCGCGCGGCCGGTGGCGACCGAACCCGACGAGGTGCGGATGTCCTTGGCGTCGAACACCTGCTGCGCGGTGGTCTGCTGAGGCTCGTTGTTGGACGAGAGGTTGGCGCCGACGACCCAGCCGACGGCTCCGATCGCGACAGCCACGACGGCCGCGGCCGCGAGGTAGAGGATGCGACGGTTGCGTGGGGTGGTCTCGACACGGTCCTCCGCTGGCGCTCCGGACCGGCTCGACCAGCGGGAAAGGTCCGCGCGCGCGCCGGTTTGGCGGGGAAGGTCCGTGCGCGCTTCGGTTTGGCGGGAAAGGTCTGTTGGTGTGTCGGCTGCCTCGGGCCGGCGGGTGGGGTCCACTGCCGAGAGGCCCGCTGGGCGGGGCGAGGGGGAGTCGTCCTGGGGCTCGGTGCGGATGAGGCGTAGCAGGCGGTCGCGTAGTTCGGGTGGCGGCGCCGCGGATGTGGTGGAACTGACCGAGGCCATCGCCTCGCGAGTGAGTCGGACGTCGCGGTCGAAGGCGGCGCGGTCGGTGTCCGACGCCTTCGCGCGGCGTCGGGCAACCGAGTCGCGCTCGGCCGCACCGAGCGCGTCGAGACCGAGCATCGGGGCGAGGCTGACGAGGTTGTCGTCGGAAGATGCTGGGGCGATTGGCTTTTCGTCAGACATCACGATCTCCGAGGCATGAGCGGAGGCGAGCCATTCCGTCGCGGATACGGCTCTTGATGGTGGGGAGCGCCACCGACAGTCGCTCGGCGACCTCGCGATAGGTGAGCCCCTCGTAGTAGGCGAGGCCGATCGATTCGCGCTGCACGTCGGTCAGCGTTTCTAGGCAGCCGCGGACCTGCGAACTGGTCTCCCGTTTGTCGACGGCTTCGCTGACCTCGTCGAACGTCGAGGTGTAGTCCTGCGCTCCGTAGTTCTCCTCGCGGCGGCTGCTCGCGGTCTCCGATCGCACGCGGTCGACGGCGCGACGGTGTGCCAGGGTGATGAGCCAGCTCAACGCCGAGCCGAGGTCGGCGCGGAACGTCGACGCAGATCGCCAGACCTGCAGGTAGACCTCCTGCGTGGTCTCCTCGCTGTAGCCGGGATCGCGCAGAACGCGCAGCACCATGCCGTAGACGCGATGGCTGGTGAGGTCGTAAAACTCGGCGAATGCGAGCTCGTCTCCCGAAGCTATCTTCTCCAGGAGTGCGGGCAGCCGGTCGCCGGCATCGTGGTCAGCGGTCACCGACAGGCCTCTGCGTTCATCGCAGTTCACCCTAATTGGCGACGTGCCGACCCTCAACCACACCTCTGTCTTCGGCCTCGCAGGATACGACGACCAGGTCGAAGTAGTCGGTCGGGCTGGAGGTGTTGGGGATGCGAGCAGGGCGGTCATGGCGCGTGGCCCTGACTACCCGCCCCCTCACCCGTCTTTGGCGGTAGAGGGAAGAAATATGACGTGCGCTGCTGGTACTCGGGGTAGCCGTCACGCTTGCTCATCGACTGCTCGAGGAGCCGCGCGCCGGTTGCGTACACCAGGAAGTAGGTCATCACGACGGGTGAGAGCGCGGTCAGAACTCCGGGCCACGCCGACGCGGCGATGAGCCACATGCCCCACCAGACGGCGGAGTCGCCGAAGTAGTTGGGGTGCCGCGTCCAGGCCCACAGCCCGCGGTCCATGATCTTGCCCTTATTGGACGGATCAGATTTGAACGACGTCATCTGGGCGTCGCCGATCGCCTCGAACGAGATACCGATGGCCCAGACCACGACTCCCGCGATCAACACGATCCACCAGATTCCGTGCGTTGCGTGCGTGACCGCGGAAACCTGTAGCGGCAGCGACACGAACCACTGCGCGGCGCCCTGGGTGCCGAAAATCTTGCGGATCACGCGCCCGGCCGACGGGTTCTCGCCGAGGACCTTCGCGTAGCGCGGGTCCTCACCCTTGCCGCGGACCTTGCCGAGCATGTGCCAGGTCAGTCGCAGCCCCCACACCGTGACGGCGACGGCCAGAATCCATCGCCGGGTGATGTCGCCGCCGCCGAGAATCAGTGCGATCCAGCCGATCCCGACGAATCCGAATCCCCAGATGACGTCGACGACGTTGTAGTGGCCCAGGCGACGCCCCACCGCAAACGTGATCGCCTGCAGGACAACGATGAACAGCAACGACGCTCCGGTCACCACGCCGAAGCCCGCCCACCCGGTCAGTCCTGTCATGAGTCGGTGCTCGCGGTTGTGTCGTCATCACGGGTGAAGACGAGTTGATGCACGTCGAGGTAGCCCGCGCGAAATCCGGCCTCGGAGTACGCGAGATAGAACTGCCACATCCGCATGAACGTCGAATCGAAACCGAGGGATTCGACGTCGGCGCGGCGAGCGGTGAAGCGTTCGCGCCACAGACGCAGTGTCTCCGCGTAGTGATGGCCCATGGACAGGTTGTCGCGCAGGCGAAGTCGGGTGTGCTCTGCTGTGACGTCGCGCAGCGCGGGCAGTGAGGTGAGCTGTCCGCCGGGGAAGATGTACTTGTGCACCCAGGTATAGGTGTTCCGCGAGGCGCGCATCCTGTCGTGGGGCATGGTGATGGCCTGGATGGCGACGCGCCCGCCTGGCGCCAGTACGCGGTCGATCGTCGAAAAGTAGATGGGCCAATACTTTTCGCCGACGGCTTCGATCATCTCGACCGAGATCACGGCGTCGTAGGTGCCTGTGACGCTGCGGTAGTCGAGCAGGTCTATCTGCACACGGTGGGCGAAGCCTGCTTCGTCGACGCGCTGCATCGCGAGCGCGCGTTGTTCGCTCGAGAGTGTCACCGATCGCACGGTGGCCCCGCGTGCTGCAGCGCGCAGGCACAACTCGCCCCAGCCCGTTCCGATCTCGAGGACGCGAGAGCCCGGACCGACACCCGCGGCGTCGAGTAGGCGATCGACCTTGCGGCGCTGGGCATCTGCGAGGTCGTCGAATCCGACCTGGGAGGTCGGTTTGGGGGTCTGCGTGGCGTCTGCGTCGAGGGACGGGTCGTCGAACAGGGCGCTCGAGTAGGTCATCGTCTCGTCGAGGAAGGTCGCGAAGAGATCGTTGGAGAGGTCGTAGTGTCGCGCGATGTTGCTGCGCGTGTTGGCGGCGGTGTTCTCCTCGTCGGCGGGATGTCGGGGTAGGACCAGGGCGCGCAGGGTTTGCAGCGGCTTCGGGACGAGCCGGGCGACTCGTTCGGCGAATGGGGTGAGGACGCCGACGAGATCGTCGGTGGTCCAGTCGCCCGCCATGAAGGACTCGCCGAACCCGATCAGACCGCCCGAGCCGACGCGACGCGAGAACGCGACCGGGCGTCGAACGATCATGCGCGGCAACACGGTCTCGGTCTTGCTTCCGCGACGTGAGCCGTCGGGGAACTCGATGCGGACTCCGATCCCGGTGGTCGCGTGGCGGAATAGCCATGCCGCGGCGCGTCCACGGACCCGCGCGGCCGCGCCGGTGGGTACGGCCGCGACGTCGGGCCAGCGCCGGGCGTCGGCCGCGGTGAGATCGGTGTCGAGCGCGGGCGGCGGGGTCTCATGCGAGTCGGAGTCGGTGGCGGGACTACTCATCGGTGACCTTTCGGGTGGGGGTGGTCTCGACTCGGCTACTCGCTGCGCTCGTGGCCGGCTCGACCAGCGGTGAGGTGGGCTCGACCGGCGGTGTGG
>NZ_DLSO01000006.1:41569-41902 GCF_002500165.1 Gordonia sp. UBA7860
TGGTCTCGACAAGCTCGACCGACGGGCGTTGACGCTCGACCTGCGGGGGGCGGGGCACGATCGGGAGTCGCTTGGCCCACAGCTTGATTCCCTGGATTCGGATGCGGGCGGAGACGACGAGCGGGGCGAGCGGGGCGCGCACCTGGGTAGCGACGATCGCACGCGGCGTCGCGGGTTCGATGCGACCCGACAGCGAAGCGACGAAGGGTTCGTGGCCGGCGCGCTCGAGGACGATCGAGACAGCGACGCGTCCGTCGGCAGGTGGCGGCATCCGCAGCCGGTAGTGGCCCGACACGTCGTTGAAGGGCGAGACGTAGAACTCCTTGTCGACTT
>NZ_DLSO01000073.1:0-30500 GCF_002500165.1 Gordonia sp. UBA7860
CAACCTCAATGAGGTTGCCGACGCGGTCTTTTGGGCTCTGGAGAATCCCGAGGCCGACGAGGAAACCATGCTCGCGGCGTGCATGGAAGCCATCAAGGGGCCCGACTTCCCCACGGCCGCACTGATTGTCGGCAGCCAGGGCATCCGCGATGCCTACACGACAGGCCGCGGCAGCATCCGTATGCGAAGCGTCGTCGACATCGAGGAGAACAAGGGCACCACCACCCTCGTCGTCACCGAGCTGCCGTACCAGGTCAACCCCGACAACCTGATCGCGTCGATCGCCGAACAGGTCAACGAGGGAAAACTCAAGGGCATCAGTCGAATCGAGGATCAGTCCTCCGATCGCGACGGCATGCGCATCGTCGTCACCCTGCGTCGCGACGCCGTCGCCAAGGTCGTGCTGAACAACCTCTACAAGCACAGCCAGTTGCAGACCAGTTTCGGCGCCAACATGCTGTCCATCGTCGACGGCGTGCCGCGCACCCTGCGTCTCGACCAGATGATCCGCTACTACGTCGCGCACCAGATCGACGTCATCGTGCGTCGTACGCGGTACAGGTTGCGCAAGGCAGAAGAACGCGCGCACATTTTGCGCGGTCTCGTGAAAGCCCTTGACGCACTTGACGAAGTGATCGCACTGATCCGTGCGTCGGCCAACACCGACGCGGCGCGACAGGGCCTCATCGGTCTCCTCGACATCGACGAGATCCAGGCCGACGCCATTCTGGCGATGCAGTTGCGTCGTCTGTCCGCACTCGAGCGCCAGAAGATCATCGATGAGTTGGCCGAGATCGAACTCGAGATCGCCGACCTCAAGGACATCCTCGCCAAGCCCGAGCGTCAGCGCGCCATCGTGCGTGACGAGCTCAAGGTGGTCGTCGAGAAGTTCGGCGATGAGCGTCGAACAAAGATCATCGCCGCAGACGGAGACGTCACCGACGAGGATCTCATCGCGCGCGAAGACGTCGTCGTCACCATCACCGAGACCGGATATGCCAAGCGCACGAAGACCGACCTGTACCGCAGTCAGCGACGTGGCGGCAAGGGTGTGCAGGGTGCAGGCCTCAAGCAGGACGACATCGTCAAGCACTTCTTCGTGAGCTCCACCCACGACTGGATCCTGTTCTTCACCACCAAGGGTCGCGTCTACCGCGCCAAGGCGTACGAGCTTCCTGAGGCCAACCGCACCGCGCGCGGCCAGCACGTCGCCAACCTGCTGGCCTTCCAGCCGGAGGAGCGGATCGCTCAGGTCATCCAGCTCAAGACGTATCAGGATGCGCCGTATCTGGTGCTCGCCACCCGCAATGGTCTGGTGAAGAAGTCCAAGCTCGAAGACTTCGACTCCAACCGCTCTGGCGGTATCGCGGCCATCAACCTCCGCGGTGAGGACGAACTTGTCGGAGCACAGCTCTGCAGCTCCGACGACGACCTGCTGCTCGTCTCCCAGAAGGGCCAGTCGATCCGGTTCCACGCCGACGACGAGACCCTGCGACCGATGGGACGCCAGACCTCCGGCGTTCAGGGCATGCGCTTCAACGGCGACGACGAGCTGCTCTCGCTCAACGTCGTGCGTGAGGGCACCTACCTCCTGGTCGCGACGTCGGGCGGCTACGCCAAGCGCACTCCGATGGACGACTACCCGGTGCAGGGCCGCGGCGGCAAGGGAGTGCTGACCATTCAGCACGACCGCAGACGCGGCGTACTGATCGGCGCGATCATCGTCGACGACGATTCGGAGCTCTACGCGATCACCTCGGGCGGCGGTGTCATCCGCACGGCCGCCAAGCAGGTGCGCAAGGCCGGACGTCAGACAAAGGGTGTCCGTCTGATGAACCTCGATGAGGGGACAACCCTGATCGCCATCGCACGGAACGCCGATGAGCCCGACGTCGAGGCTGCTGCCGAGTAGCCCTGGGGGTTCGGCGCGCCAGTGTCGACCCCACGGCGGTCGCTTCAGCCAGTGGGAGCGGTTCAACCGTTAGTGTGGTGTGCAACGCCGGCCCGCGTCGTTGTGGCTGGGATAGCACGCGTTATGGAGTGAGGGAACACGAGTGAGCACACCGAACGACCCGGACGACAAGAAGTCGACGACCGGCCGGCCTTCGGGCCCCACCGACTCCGGTAATCCCGGGGGTCCGGCTCGGTCGTCCGGTCCGGGTCCTTCGGGTGCTCAGAACTCCGGGTCAGACGCGGTGACCCATCCCTCGATGCCATCGAAGAACCAGAGCCCGGTCGGAGCTCCCAAGCAGGGTGGCCTGGTGCCGCCCTGGCAGCGCGGTGGAGTGCCGCCGCAGGCACCCAACGGCCAGAACGGCCCGCCACCAAATGGGGGCCTGCCGCCAAACGGAAAGGGCGGCCCGCCGCCGAGTGGAAAGGGCGGCCCGCCGCCGCGCGGCATGGTGACCTCCGAACCGGCCGGGGGACAGGCACCGGTCACCAAGCTCGACAATCCCGCCCGCACGGACGGACCGTCTCGCCCGGCTGCGTCGTCGACCTCTGTGGGGGGCGGCACGGGTGCACGTACCGGCTTTGTCGAGTCACCTACGCGGACGATCGTGCGCGACCCGTCCGAGGACGAGCAACTGCCCGACCTCGACCAGATTCATCACACCGCAGAGGTTCGCCAACCCGCTGAGGTAGCTGCTGCGGCGGCTCCGCGCCCGGCACCGGCTCAGGTCGGTCATGCGACGGCGCTGCGTGCCGCCGTGCAGATCCGCCGGATCGACCCGTGGGCCACATTCAAGATCTCCGCCGTGCTCGCTGTCGTCGGATTCTTCATCTGGATGATCGCCGTGGCCGTGCTGTACCTGATCCTCGACGGCATGGGCGTCTGGGACCAGATCAACAGTTCGTTCGGCACCCTTGTCACCGCCGACGGGTCGTCGAGCGAGGGCGACGTCATCGGTGCAGGCACGATCTTCGGCTACGCCGTGCTGCTCGGCGCGATCAACGCGATCCTGCTGACCGCCATCGCCACCATCGGCGCGTACATCTACAACCTGTGCGCCGACCTCGTCGGCGGCGCCGAGGTAACGCTGGGGGATCTGGACTAGCCGACCCCGCTGGTGGGGCTGACCGCCGCTGGTGGAGTTGGCTCGCGCTGGTCGAGCTGGCCCCGCTGGTCGGGCTGAGCCCCGCTGGTCGGGCTGACCCCCCGCTGGTCGAGCTGAGCCCCGTTGGTCGAGCTTGTCGAGACCACTCCGGCAGGCCGCACTCGGTGGTCGTGCCGACTCCCGCTGATCGTGCCGACTCCCGTTGGTCGAGCTTGTCGAGACCACTCCGGCAGGCCGCACCCGCTGGTCGTGCCGACCCCCGCTGGTCGAGCTTGTCGAGACCACCCTGACCAGCCGTTTTGGTTGTTGACGACCTCGTCGGGTAACCTCAATCCTCGGTTCACGGGCCTATAGCTCAGGCGGTTAGAGCGCTTCGCTGATAACGAAGAGGTCGGAGGTTCAAGTCCTCCTAGGCCCACTGCGAGTGGTTGTTCGTCAGCCCGTTTCGCAACCCGTCGGTCGTATTTTCGACGCCCGGCACGGGGCCTTAGCTCAGTTGGTAGAGCGCTGCCTTTGCAAGGCAGATGTCAGGAGTTCGAATCTCCTAGGCTCCACAAGCATGTACTTCTCGGCCCTGGGACGCGCACCGCGCGGCGTCTGATTCCAGTTCGTATCGCCCTCGGAGCCGTTTCAGGTGCCCGGCGTTGTCCCGCGGAGTTTCTCGGGGAAGAGTCCACCTCCCGCGCAGAAACTAGGGGAAAGAACCTTTCCGCGGGTCCTGTACCTTTCCTCGAGTTGTTGCTAGGGGAAGGGTACGAGACACGGGGAAAGTCCCGCGGAGGCGCTGAAACTGGGGGAAGAAGTCCGCCAGCCGCGCAGAAACTGAGGGAAGAGTACGCCTGCCGCGCAGTTTCTCGGGGAAGAGTCCACCCGGCGTGCAGTTTCTCGCGGAAGAGTCCGCCCGCCGCGCAGAAACTAGCGGAGAGAACCTTCCCCTAGTTTTGTACCTTCCGCGTTCGTACATTCCCGCGGACTGTCGTCGACGACCAGCTTGGGCCGTACGCCGCCGGGTGGCAGCGTCGAGCAGAGACCACCCAAACCCCCGCCGCCAGCCGCACCCAAACGAACCGCGGCAGGCACACTCGGGCCCCAACACGCCGACCAACACCTCGATCTCACAACGCGTGCCGTTGCACCGCCACAACGCGTGTCGTTGCACCGCCGCGACGGCGGACTGCTGCGTACTCTCTCCACATGCACATCGAGGAAGTCTTCTCCGGGGTCGCTGTGGCGTTCGAGGCGATCGGTGCGTTGACGATGGTCCTCGGGTTCATCATGTCGCTGATACTGGCCGGTCGAGCGCTCCGACGCGGTGAGGGCGGCCAAACCGCCTATTCGACGCTGCGCAACACCCTCGGCGCGGCGATCCTGCTTGGCCTCGAGGTGCTCGTGGCAGCAGACCTGATCCGCACGATCACATCCAAGCCGTCGATCGAGGACGCGTTGATCCTCGGAATCATCGTTCTGATCCGGACCGTGCTGTCGATGTCGATTCAGATCGAGATCGAGGGCGTCGTTCCATGGAGGCGTGCATTGCTGACCAGTGGTGCTTCCGTGGCCGGCAGAGAGATAGCGCGCGACGCGGCCGCACAGGCCGCCGCGTCGCGCACCGCCAACGACTGACTACAGCCGCAGCGACTACAGCCGCGCTGCCGCGTACTGCGCGGCCTGGACGTTCATGCCGTTCACGGCGTACAGCACGTGCAGCCCGTTCGGCTGGCCGACCGGAGCGCCGTCGCATACGACGTCGCCTGCGATGCAGTAGGTGACGGTCTTGGGCTTGTACCGCGGTCCGACGTTCATCTCAGGTGCACCGACGTCGCGGATCCACCGGTCCGACGGCGGAGCGAACAGGACGACGGCCTTCACATGCGGTTCCACCTCGGCCGGCATGGCCTTGGGAGCCTGCGACGCGTACTCGGCGTAGCGCGCGGGAACGGCAATCCCGCTGTTTGCTGCGTATGCCGCGACCGCGCCGCCCTGTGAGTAGCCGCCGAGGACGATTCCTGTCTTCGGGCACCGGGCCGCAGTTGCCCTGATGTGATCCTGCGCATCCGTGATGCCGTCGACCACATTGCGTACAAACGCCACACGGTTGTTGAAGTTGTTGCTGGCGGGGTAGTTGACGCCGTAGACAGCTACCGACTTGCCCGGCAGTTGCGACCTCAGCGCCTGCGCAAACGACAATCCCGTAAGCCCGACGGGCGGCGCGGTTTCAGCCGTTCCGCGAGCGAACACAACCTCGACATCGGGACACGACGCCGCAGCTGCATGTGGCGCTGCGGCGAGAACACCGCCGGCAGCGACGACGAGCGAACCCGTCAGGAGCGCTATCCGACGTACGGCACTGTTCAGGGGGGAGATGCGACGGTCACGCCCGGAACGCGAGCGTGGAAAAGAGAGCTTCGGCATGGAGATCCTTTGCGGAGTCGTGCGCCGGCAGACGTCGATCAGAGCCGACTGTGGACGAGAGTACTCACGGTATTCGTCCAATGTGGCGGCTCGGATGGGCCGGAGTGCACACCTATTCAACGATCGCTGAATCAATAGCAGCATCTGACCAGAAGACAACCGGTCAGGAGACGACCCCGTCAGAAGACGAAGATGAACAGATACACCAGAAGTGCGACGACGGCGACGGCAACCCACGTCCAGCCAAGACGGATCGCCACGGTCGCGAACGGCGCGCCGTACTGGCGTCGCGAGCGGATCTCATCGCGCGCGCGGTAGCCGAGGTAGATGCCGATCGGCGACGTGATGCCCAGTAGCGACAACACGAATGCCCAGATCGCCGTACGGTTCATCGTCTTTGTTGACGACGATGCCGGTGCTGCAGTCCGAGGCGGGGCCACGGGCTCCTCCTGGTCTTCGACGCGGGAACCGATGCCTTTGCGGTTCGACGGTTCATTCACGGCTGAGTATGCCTGCGTTGCTGATGCCTCGTCCGGGCCGACCGGTCGAGCGTCGCGCGAGGGAGTGCTCGCAGGGACGTCGCGCTGAGGCGGGACGAACACACGTTCTCCGGCTCGTGCGTACTCGCTTGTGCCGGAAGAACTTTCGGTCGGCGGCGGCGTCGTGCCAGCTCGTCCACTCGGATCACCGGCGCGTGGGGGAGGGCCGCCCGGCGCGCCGATCGCGGCTCTGCGTCCCGGGGGCGGTGGCACGGGCGCGCCCTGCCGCTGCGGTGGCGCGGACCCCTGTCCCGACGGTCTTCCCGCTGTCTGTCCGGTTCCTGGAGCGGGCTGCGCGCCGGGTGCGGGCGGGCGTTGCGGCGGGGCGCCGACCTGCCATCCCGGACGTGGACCGGTGTTCGGCGGAAGCGGCCGGCCGCCCTGTGAGGGTGCCGGGCCGGCCCCGGTTGCGGGGCGTGGGGGCGGCGGCCTGTTCCCGGTGAAGGTGGGATTGGCGACGCGCGGGCCGGGACCTGTGCCGGGTTGATCGCTGGGAGCGCTGCGCGGGACAGGACCACCGTCGCGGGGCGCGGGACTACCGTCGCGGGGCGCGGGACTACCGTCGCGGGGCGCGGGACCACCGTCGCGGGGCGCGGGACCACCGTCGCGGGGCGCGGGACTACCGTCGCGACGCGCTGGATCGACGCTCCGCGGTGCAAGTCCGCTGTCACGCGGGACGTAGCCGCTATCCCGCTGCGCAGGCCCGACGCTGCGCGAACCAGGCCCGACGTCGCGAGGCGCGGGCCCGACGTCGCGCGGCGCAAGCCCGCCGTCGCGCGGAGCAGGGCCGCCGCTGCGTTCGTCGGTGCGGACAGACCAGCCCGACGACGGTCCGTTCGCGCGCTCCCACGGCGCGGGAGCAGGCGATACTGCGTCCCGGGCAGGCGTGGGACGCGACGTGGAGCCAGTCACCGGCTGCGATGGCCTGTCCGAGGCATCGTCGCTAGAGAGGGGAGCAGACCACCCCGATGCTCGGTTCACGCCCGCCTCGCTGTCGGCGTCGTCGGCTCGGGTGTCGTCGGAGTTCACGGGTCCAAATTACCTGCACCGGTGTCCCGAGACCGCATGGACCGTCGACTCGGCGACCTTGCGGTCGGGCTACTCGGCGTCGGAACCAGCGCTGATAGTGGGCGGCAGTTCGTCGATCCGAGGAACCGTTGCCGAGATCGGTGGGGGCTCCTGCCGACTCCGACGAAGTACGACGATGACGGCCGCCGCCACGGCCGATACCAGCGCGAGTCCCCCTGCGATGGCGAGCACCTGCTTCTTCTGCATGTGCACAGCGTGCCAGTTCGCTGCGGGCGGATGCCACTTCTGACACCTACCGGCGCTGAGGTGGTTGTATGGAGGGCGTGAGTATTGAAACGCAGACCGCGACCATCCACACCAACCGCGGTGACATCGTTGTCGACCTGTTCGGAAATCACGCACCCAAGACTGTTGCCAACTTCACCGGCCTCGCCGATGGCAGCAAGGAGTACAGCGAGCCCAACGCTTCCGGAGGCAACTCCGGACCGTTCTTCGACGGCTCGGTGTTCCACCGCGTCATCGAGGGCTTCATGATCCAGGGCGGCGATCCGACGGGCACCGGCCGCGGTGGCCCCGGATACCGCTTCGAGGATGAGTTCCACCCGGAGCTCTCCTTCGACCGTCCGTACCTCCTTGCGATGGCAAACGCCGGACCGGGAACCAACGGATCGCAGTTCTTCATCACCGTCGGCCCGACGCCGCACCTCAACCGTCGCCACACCATCTTCGGTGAGGTGACCGATCCCGCATCGCAGCAGGTTGTCGACGCGATTGCGACGACGTCCACCGATCGCTCTGACCGTCCGCTCGACCCGGTCGTCATCGAGAAGATCGAGATCAACTGAACACACCGCAGCAACCGGCGCGCGCGTCGCAGGTCTGCTACCGGCACCCCGACCGCTCGACCCTGCTCTCCTGCAGCAGGTGCGGGCGGTCGGCGTGTCCGGAGTGCCTTACGCCTTCGGCCGTCGGGCAACACTGCGTCGAATGTCGCGGCGACGACGGATCGCGGCGCGCGGCATCGAGCGTCGGAACCGCACAAATGTCGACGCCGAGGGTCTCTCGCAACACCCCGATCGGCACCTATGCGCTGATCGCCGTCAACGTGGTGATCTTCGCGCTCTGCGTGATCCAGGCGAAGTCGTTCGACGCCGGGCTCGCGCCTCTCTTCCAGCACGGCGACCTCGTGAGAGCCGACGTCGCCAACGGCGAGTACTGGCGCCTGCTCACCGCAGGTTTTCTCCACTTCACCGTGATGCACATCGCGCTGAACATGATCTCGCTCTACATCCTCGGCCGCGACCTCGAGACCGCGCTCGGCCACAGTCGCTTTCTGATGGTCTACTTCATCGCGCTGTTCGGCGGCAGCGCCGCGGTGATGCTGTTCGAAGCGGGCAACGTTCGCAGCGCCGGGGCATCCGGAGCGATCTACGGATTGATGGGCGCGATGCTCGTCATCGTGGTCAAAGCGAGAATTTCCCCGACCGGAGTCATCACGATCATCGTGATCAACCTGGTCTTCTCGGTGACGATGCCCGGGATCTCGCTTGCCGCCCACGTTGGCGGCCTGGTGTTCGGCGCCGCGGCGACAGCCGCTGTCATTTACCTCCCGGCAACGCTTCTGCCCGACGAGTCGCGCACGCAGCGCAACGCCTCACGCGTGGGGTGGATAGCGCTGGTCGTGCTGCTCATCGTCGCCATCGCGCTCGGCGTTATCGCCGGCAGCTCGAGGTCAGGCCTGCTCTGAGGTCGGGTCTGCCTTGAAGTCGGGCCTGCTCTGAGCGAGTCTCGGCAACACCGGTAATCAACGAGTCAGCAAGTTGTCCACAGGAGTTACTCACAGTGGGGATGAATTACACACATGTAATTCGCACCCCCGCGAGGTAGCTCGAGGGGTGATCGTGATGGGTCAGCCGTCGACGTCGAAGCCGGCCTGCCGCAGCTGTTCGGCGACGTCAGCGGGTGTGGCGCCGAGATCCCAGCGGCCGAAGACGTAGAGCTTGGTGTCGAGTCGTAGGCCATCGGACTGGCCGGTGGGAGCGGCGTCGTCGGGGATCACGTCGATCTCGAGTTGCCCGCTGCGACGTCCGATGCGGCGGATGTTGAGCACCTTGATCTGATCGATCTGCGCGGGCGTGCAGTCGCGCGTGCCCGACAGCGTCCGGATGTGCAGGACCGGGCCCGGACTGACCGCGAGGCGGGGCCGGATCGTCCACGCGTACGTCCCGAATGCCAACAGCAAGAGGCCGGCAACGACCATCAGGACCATGCCTGCGGGATCCGACGCCGCGATTATCCCAAGGACGACGAGAAGCAGGCCGCCGACCAGCAGTGCTGCGGCAGCGGGTCGCGGCGTCGACCATTCGCCTGTGGACAAGTCGGAACGGTTATCCACAGCAGTTACTCACAGTGGGGATGAATTACACACATGTGATTAACGGCTGTGGATGATTGTCCGAACCTGTTAGTGCAGGTCAGCGCCATCTCATGGTCATCAGAAGGCCGACGACCATCAGGGCGAAGCCGATGAGGAAGTTCCACGATCCGAGGTTGGCCATCCAGTGGAGAACCTGGCCTTCGCCGCCGTAGGTGGTCGAGCTCGCAGCGAGGTAGTAGACGATCAGCCATGCGAGGCCGAGGAGCATCAGACCGAGCATGACGCCCACATAGATGCTGCTGGAGGGACCGGTCTTGACCTTGACCGGCGTGCGCGACGCCGGGTTGATCGTGTAATCGGTCTTCTTCCGGACTTTAGACTTCGGCATGACTTCCTCTGTTGGGTGCAGATCACTCGCCTTACACGGTATCTCACCTGGTCGCCGCGTCCGACCCCGCTCGCTGGTCGAGTCACTCCGCTGGTCGAGCTGCTCCTTCGTTGGTCGATCGTTTCCCGCTGGTCGAGCTTGTCGAGACCCCGCTGGTCGAGCGTTTCCCGTTGGTCGAGCGTTTCCCGTTGGTCGAGCTTGTCGAGACCCCGCTGGTGATTTCGACTCGGCTGCTCGCTGCGCTCGCGGCCGGCTCAATCAGCGGTGGGGCGCCCGCCGGCTGGTTGAGCTCACCCCGCTGGTCGAGCTGCACCCGCTGGTCGAGGTTGTCCAGACCACGCGGGTGATTTCGACTCGGCTGCTCGCTGCGCTCGCGGCCGGCTCAATCAGCGGGAAGGGTGCCAACCCCTGCTCGAGCTCCTTTCGCTGTTCGAGCGTTTCCCGCTGGTCGAGCTTGTCGAGACCACCCTGACGAGCGCCGAGTAACCTGAGCCTGTGAATACGCCCGCCGTAGACGGAACCGCGCAGCCCCTGGGCCGCGTGCTCGTCATCGACAACTACGACAGCTTCGTCTACAACCTGGTCCAGTACCTGGGTCAACTAGGCGGCTCAGCCGCGGACCAGCAAGGCGGCCTCGACGTCACGGTCTGGCGCAACGACGACCCGGTCCTCTCCGACGCCGACGGCGAGTTCACCGCAGAATCACTGCGTCGAGCGATCGAAGGATTCGACGCCGTGCTCCTCAGCCCGGGCCCCGGCACCCCACAGCGAGCGGGCGCGACGATCCCGCTGGTGAAACTCGCGGCGTCGGACGAAATCCCATTGCTCGGAGTCTGCCTCGGACATCAGGCGATCGGCGCAGCCTTCGGCGCGACGGTCGACCGCGCCCCGGAACTGTTGCACGGCAAGACGTCGCAGGTCATCCACGACGACGACGGCGTCCTGGCGGGACTGCCGGATCCGTTCACCGCGACGCGCTATCACTCGCTCACCGTGCTCCCTGAGACCATCCCCGACGAACTCGTCGTGACCGGGCGCACCGATACCGGAATCGTCATGGCCATGCGCCACCGCGACCTGCCCATTCACGGGGTCCAGTTCCACCCGGAGAGTGTGCTCACCCAGGGCGGACACCGGATGCTGGCCAACTGGCTCGCCGTCGCGGGCATCAAGGTCGACGCCGGTCTGGTCGACGCGCTCGAACAGGAGATGGCCGCCGCGCTGGGCTGAGCCGCGCTGGGCTGACGGCCAGCACACCGCCGTGAAGCGTCCTAGTTTGGCAGCAGGCTGAGCTGTCCGACGGTCACCGTGACGGCGTCGTTGCGGCTCATCTGTGAGCCCGCGGCAGGCTGCTGGTCGACGATCTTGCCGATGTCCGGACTGCCCAGCGGCACGCCCTTCGTCGACTGTGTCAGCGTCGAATCCGACCATCCGCGCGACTGCAGCGTCGAGCGCGCCTGATCGGGTGTCTGGCCGCGCAGGTCGGGCATCGTGAACTGGTTGCCGCGCGAAACCGTCACCTGAACGGTGGTGCCCTCGTCGACCGACGTTCCGGCGGGCGGAGACGAGCTGATGATCTCGCCGACAGGTCGATTCGAATCTCCCTGTACGACGACCATCTTCAGATTGGACTGTTCCAGCAGCGTACGGGCCTGGTCCTCACGCATACCGACGACGTCGCGCACGGTCACCTGCCGTGGACCGGACCCGACGTGCAGCACGACCGGTCCGTTCACCGCGGCGTCGGTGCCGGACGCGGGTGTCGTGTTCACGACCTTGCCGTCGAGCGCCGCCGTCGAATCGACCTCGTCGGTCCGGATGTTGGTGAATCCGAGCACTTTCAGCGCGTCGGTCGCCTCATCCGGTGTCTTGCCCTGCAACGACGGCATCTGATGCCGCGGAGGTCCCGACGACACGTACAGCGTCACCTCGGAGCCGTCCGGTGCCAGCACGTTCGCGCCCGGCGCCGACCTTGTCGCGGTCCCGGCCTTCACGTCGAGGCTCGGTTCTTGGAGCTGTTTGACCTTGAATCCCGCGCGCAGCAGGTTGTTCTCGGCGTCCTGCGACGAGAGGCCGCTCACCGACGGCACCGCGATTTGTCGCGCACTCTCCGACGCCCATGGAGCCCACCACAGCAGCAGTCCTGCGAGCAGCAGCACGACGACCGCGACCGACCCGAGGACCAGTCCGCGAGAGCGTCGTCGAGTAGGGGTGTTGTCACTGGCGCGTCGAGGAGTGTTGCCGTCCGAACCGCCGGAGCCGTCGTCGCCACCACCGCCGGTGCCGCCCCCGTCCGAGCCGCGAGCGGCGCGTCGAGGACCGGTGTCGAGGAACTCGGTGCGGTCCTCGTCGGTGAGCAGCAGCGGAGCCGACGGCCGACCGCCCGCGAGCACGCGAATCAGATCGGCACGCAGCTCGGCAGCCGACTGATACCGGTTCTCCTTGTTCTTGCTCATCGCCTTGAGCACCACGGAGTCGAGCTCGCGTGGGATCTCGGGTCGGATAGACGACGGCCAGGGCGGGTCCTCGTGGACGTGCTGATGGGCGACGGCGACGGGCGAATCACCAGTGAACGGCGGCTCGCCGGTCATCAACTCGAACAGCACGCAACCCATCGAATAGATGTCGCTGCGCGGATCGACCTTGATGCCGCGCGCCTGCTCCGGCGACAGGTACTGGGCGGTGCCCATCACGGTCGACGTCTGCGTCATCGTCGACGTCGAATCGCTGATGGCGCGGGCGATGCCGAAGTCCATCACCTTGACCGCGCCGGCCTTGTCGATCATGACGTTGGCGGGCTTCATGTCCCGGTGCACGATCCCGTTGCGGTGGCTGAAGTCCATCGCCGCCGCGACGTCGGCCATCCACGTCATCGCCTGCCGCGGAGACACCGGGCCGTTGGCGCGCAACACATCTCGCAGCGTCTCACCGTCGACGTACTCCATGACGATAAACGGCAGCGGCCCGTCGGGTGTCTCGGATTCGCCGGTATCGAAGACCTGGACGATGGTCGGGTGATTGAGCTTCGCGGCGTTCTGCGCCTCGCGGCGGAAGCGAAGGTAGAACGACGGGTCACGCGCGAGATCGGCGCGCAGCACCTTGATCGCGACGTCCCTGTTGAGCAGGAGATCACGAGCGAAGTGCACCTCCGACATCCCGCCGAACCCGAGCGTCTCGCCCAGTTCGTAGCGGTCGGAGAGATGGTGCGGGGTCGCGGTCATCGGCTCGGCAGACAGAAGGGCGGACAGAACTGTCCGGTCACGGTCGGTGCACCGGAGTCGCCGTTGGTCGTGGTCGGCTCCTCGGTCTCCTGTTGGGTGGTCTGATCCTCGGTCGTCGGTTGCTCGGTGGTGGTCGTGCGACGCGTCGTCGTGGTCCGGTCGCGGGTCGTCGCCTCGGGTTCTTGCTGTTCGGCCGTGGTCGGGACAGCGGTTGTGGTCTGCGTGGCCGTCGTCGACGGCGTCGGCGTCTCCGACGATCCCGAATCAAGGTTCGCCAGCCAGAAACCGATCAGTCCGATGGCGCCGAGCAGCAGCACACCCGCGATGCCCGCGAGCACCTTCTGGCCGGTGGTCCACCCGTTGTTGTTGTTCGACGGCGGCGTCGACGAGGTCTGCGGGTAGGAGGTTTGGGGGTACGAGGTCTGCGGATACGACGTCTGGCCGTACGACGTCGGCGTGCGACTCGTTCCCTGCGTCGCGCTGCGTGCTGTCCCCGTCGGCGGCACTCCACCCGTCATCGCGCGGGTTGCGCCGGTTCCGCGGGCGAGCGCGGCACCACCCGCGGCTCCTGCCGCAGCGGCGCCCGCAGCACCGACGGCTCCGGCGCCGCCGGGGGCGGGTGGTCGACGACCCGCACGCACCGCGGCGACCGCGTCGGCGAACTCGCCACCGTTGGCGTAGCGCTGCTTGGGGTCCTTCGACAACGTGATGTCGATCAGCTCACGCACCGATGCGGGCACGTTCGCAGGCAGCGGCGGCGGGGTCTCGCGGATGTGCTTCATCGCGACGGTGATCGCGCCGTCGCCGAGGAATGGTCGACGCCCCGTCAGCGCCTCGTATCCGACGACGCCGAGCGAATAAACGTCCGACGCCGCGGTCGCCTCGTCGCCGGTTGCCTGCTCGGGCGAGATGTACTGGGCGGTACCCATCACCATGCCCGTCTGGGTCACCGGGGCGGCGTCGACTGCCTTCGCGATGCCGAAGTCGGTGATCTTCACCTGCCCGGCGGGCGTGATGAGGATGTTGCCGGGCTTCACGTCGCGGTGCACGAGGCCCGCGGTGTGTGCGGCCTGCAGCGCGCGGCCGGTCTGCTCGAGCATGTCGAGTGTGTTGGTCAGCGAGAGCCGCCCGAGCCGGGAGATGACCGAGTTCAGCGGCTCGCCGTCGACGAGCTCCATCACCAGATAGGCCAGCGGACCGCCGCCTGCGCGGTCGGGCGTCTCGCCGTAGTCGAAGACGTTCGCGATGCCCGGGTTGTTGAGCTTGGCCGTCGTCTGCGCCTCGGTGCGGAAGCGGGCGGTGAACTCAGGGTCGTCGGAGTATTCGGCCTTGAGGACCTTGACCGCGACCCGACGGTTCAGGCGCGTGTCGACGGCCTCCCAGACCTGTCCCATGCCGCCGGTCGCGATGAGCCGGATCAGGCGATAGCGGTCGGCGATGATCGTGCCGTTCTGCAGGCTCATCGTCCACCTCCCACCAGTGAGTTGATCACAGCTCGTCCTATCGGTGCGGCGACGGTTCCGCCGACCGAGTTCACACCGTAGTCGCCGTTCTCCACGATCACGGCGACGGCGATCTGCGGATTCGACGACGGTCCGAACGCGATGTACCAGGAGTACGGGGTCTCCGAGTCGCCACCTGCGCTCGTGTCGGAGTGTTCGGCCGTGCCGGTCTTCGACGCGATCGACACCGGGCCACCCGCTCCCGCGGTTGCCCGTTCCGACTCGACCATCATGCTGGTCAGCGTGGCCGCCTGGTCGGAGGTGATCGGTTCGTTGATCGTTGTCGGCTGAGTTGTGCTCAGCGTGCGCAGATCTGCCGATTGCAGTTTATCCACCAGATAAGGCTGCATCCGCACCCCACCGTTGGCGACGGTCGCCGCGATCATCGCGTTCTCCAGCGGGGTCAGGCGCACGTCACGCTGTCCGATCGCCGACTGCGCCAGCGCGGCACGGTCGGGGATCTCTCCGACGGTCGATTGCGCGACCGGCATCGGAATCTCCGGTCCGGCTTCGTCGAGGCCGAAGCGTCGAGCGGCGTCTTTGAAGTTCGACGTCGCGTTGGGCATCTTGTTCGTCACGAGGTCGGCGAAAGCGGTATTGCACGAGTACTTCAACGCCGTCACCATCGAGACAGTGCCGCCCGACGATCCCGGGCACGTCTCGCCGCCGTAGTTGGGTAGCGAGATCGTCGTGTCGGGCAGCGGGAACTGCGACGCCGCGGTGAGGCGCACATCCGGCGACACCCCTGCTCGCAGCGCCGACGCGGAGGTGACCACCTTGAACGTCGAACCGGGCGGGTAGAGCTGATTGATCGCGCGGTTGAGCATCGGCTCCGAGCCGTTCGGGTCGTTCCACGACGACCAGGCCGTCTCGCGCACCGACTGGTCGTGGCTGGCCAGCTTGTTCGGGTCGTAGCTCGGTGTCGAGACCATCGCGAGGATCTTGCCGGTGTTCGGCGCGATCGCGACAACCGCTCCGCGACAACCACCGTTGCAGCCGTTGCGCATCTGGTTGTAGGCGACGCGTTGCAGGCGGGGATTGATCGTCGTCACGACGTTGCCGCCGCGCGGATCCCGCCCGGAGAACATGTCGGTGAAGCGCTGCCCGAAGAGCCTGTCGTCGCTTCCGGAGAGAAATGAGTTCTCGTAGCGCTCGACCTCGGTGCTGCCGTACTGGTACGAGAAGTAGCCGGTCACGGGGGCAAACGCCTCGGCGCCCTCGGGCGGATAGCTCCGCAGGAACTTCAGCCTGCTGTCGGTGGGCACCGACACCGCGATGACCTCGCCACCCGCAGTGATCGCACCGCGCTGACGGGAGTACTCGTCGAGCAGCACCCGGTTGTTGCGCGGGTCGGATTTCAGGGCGTCGGCCTTGAAGACCTGGACGTAGGTGGCGTTGGCGAGCAACACGATGATCATCACGATGACCACCATCGAGACCCGGCGGATCGGAGCGTTCATGCCTGCCGCACCGCCTGTGTCGGCAGCGACTCAATGGGCTTCGGCGTAGGCCGACGCTTCGTCGGGTCGGGTTCGCGCGCGGCGTTGGAGACGCGGATCAGCAGCGCGAGCAGGATGTAGTTCGCCAGCAACGACGACCCGCCGTACGACACGAACGGCGTCGTGAGACCGGTCAGCGGGATGAGTTTGGTGACGCCGCCGACGACCACGAAGATCTGCACGGCCATCGTGAACGAGAGGCCGGTGGCGAGCAGTTTGCCGAAGCTGTCGCGGACGGCGACACCCGTGCGCAGACCGCGCATCACGAAGATCAGGTAGAGCATCATCACGGCCGTCAGCCCGACCAGGCCGAGCTCCTCACCGATGGTCGCGATGATGAAGTCGGTGTTGGCGAACGGAACGATGTTGGGGCGCCCGGAGCCGAGTCCGGTGCCGAACAATCCGCCGGTCGCGAGCCCGAAGAGGCTCTGTCCCACTTGATAACCGGTGGTGTCGAAGGTCGCGAAGGGGTCTTGCCACACCTGAACGCGCACCTGCAGATGCGGGAACAACTGGTACGCCAGTACCGCTCCCGCGACGAAAAGGGTGACACCGATCGCCACCCAGCCCGCTCGGCCGGTGGCGACGTAGAGCATCGCGAGGATCGTCGAGAAGATCAGCAGCGGCCCGCCGAGGTCGTTCTCGAGGGCGAAGATGCCGATGGTCACCAGCCACGCGATCAGCAGCGGTCCGAGGTCGCGGGCACGCGGCAGGTCCATCCCGAGGAAGTGCTTACCGGCCGTCGTGAACAGGTCGCGCTTGGAGACCAGCAACGCCGCGGTGAAGATGATGATCAGGATCTTGGAGAACTCGCCGGGCTGAATGTTGAAGATAGGCGTGCGAATCCAGTTCTTCGACCCGTTGATCTCCGACATCGACGCCGGCAGGATCGCCGGAATCGCCAAGAAGATCACGCCGCCGAGGCCAAGGGTGTACGCGTAGCGCGAGAGTGTCCGGTGATCGCGGATGAAGATCAGGATCACCGCGAACACGATGATGCCGAGCAACGCCCACAACAACTGCTGATCGGCGTTGTTGGTCTGCTCGGTCGGGCTGATCTCCTCGCCACGCGGACCCGACCCGAGGTCGAGGCGGTGGATCAGCACGAGCCCGATTCCGTTGAGCACGGCCACAATTGGCAACAGCACCGGATCGGCGTGGGGCGCATACCGTCGTACGACGAGATGCGCGATCGCGAACAGCGCCGTGTAGGCGGCCACGTACTTGAGCAGATCCCACGTCAGTGACTGGCTCTGTGCGGCCTGCACGATGATCAAGGCGATCGTCACCACACCGATCGCGAAGATCAGGAGGATCATCTCGACGGTGCGCCCGGTCTGGCGGGCCGGTTCACGCGGCGGCGCGTGCTGGGCTTGAGGATTCGACGGTTGCGACATCTACGGTTCCCGACACGGTCCGTCGTCGAATTGAGGCTGCGCAGGCGTCGAACCGGAAGGGGCGGGCGTCGTCGACGGGACAGAAGTTGTCGATGGGGCCGGACTCGACGGCTCGGCGACCGGCGGCAGCGTGAACCGCGCGGGCAGGGCGGTGTTCGGTGCCGGGCTCGCGGGAGGCGGTGTGCCGGGCGTGGGGGCTCCGGGTGTCGCGCCGGGCGCCGGCGCGGGCTCGGTGGTGGTCGGCGCGGGTCGGCACAGGGGTAGGAAGGTGAGTCGACGTACCCGGTTGCGGGCGTCGTCGAGGTCGACCTTGCTCACCCCGAAGGTGCGGACGGTGTTCACGCTGGCCGAGTCCAGGTCGGACAGGCTCAGCCGACGGCACTCGTCCTTGCTGTCGACCGACTGGAAACTCACGGTCGGGGCGTCGGTCGCGACGTTGGTGACGCAGACCCTCTCCGACGCCTTGCTCGACGAGAAGAACAGGATCTTGTCGGGCGAGCCCTGGAAGATGGTGACCTTGTTGTTGTCTTCGCCGACGTAATACGTGCTGCGCAACAGTCCGCGGGTCAGGAAGAAGCCTGCGATCAGCGCTGCGATGACCAGCGCCACGATGCCCGCAAAAACCCAACGGCCCCAACGACTTCGACGCTGCGGAGGCTCGTTCTCGTCGTCTGTGAGGATCGTCGGACGCTGGGGAGCTGCTGCCGGCGGACGCAGTGCTGCGGCCCTACCGGCCGCGGTCTTGGGATCGGGCGTGTAGTTCTGCTCGGCGTCGTCGCCCGCCGCACCGCCGACGATGGGTCGCGACTCGCCATACTGCGTGTCGACGACGTCGGCCAGTACGACGCTGACGTTGTCGGGGCCGCCGCCGCGCAGTGCGAGTTCGATGAGACGGTCGGCGCACTCCTTCTCGTCGTCGATGGAGCCGAGCGTCTCGGAGATGGTCTCCTCGCTCACGACGTCGGAGAGTCCGTCGCTGCACAGCAGGTACCGATCGCCGGCGCGTGCCTCGCGGATCGTGAGAGTCGGCTCGACCTCCGTACCGGTCAGCGCGCGCATGATGAGCGAGCGTTGCGGATGGGTGTGTGCCTGCTCGGCGGTGATACGACCTTCGTCGACCAGCGTCTGGACGAAAGTGTCGTCGCGCGTGATCTGTGTGAGCTCGCCGTCGCGGAAGAGGTAGCCGCGCGAGTCACCGATGTGGGCGAGCCCGATCCTGCTGCCCGCGAACAGGATCGCGGTCAGCGTCGTGCCCATGCCGTCGAGGTCGGGGGAGCGTTCGACCTGTGCGGCGATGGCCGCGTTGCCGCGGTGGGTTGCGCGGTCGAGGGCGGCGAGCAGATCGCCGCCGGGCTCGTCGTCGTCGAGTGTGCGTAGCGCCTGAATGACCAACTGGCTGGCCACCTCGCCCGCCGCATGTCCGCCCATGCCGTCGGCGAGTGCGAGTAGTCGGGGACCGGCGTAGAACGAGTCTTCGTTGTTCGCGCGGACCAACCCACGATCGCTCCGCGCGATGTAGCGCAACACCAGTGTCACGGGCGCAACTCGATCACGGTCTTGCCGATACGGATCGGCGTGCTCAACGGGACGCGCACGGCTGTGGTCACCTTCGAGCGGTCGAGGTAGGTGCCGTTCGTCGAACCGAGGTCTTCGACGTACCAGTCGTCGCCGCGGCGCGAGAGCCGTGCGTGGCGTTCCGACGCGTAGTCGTCGGTGAGGACGAGCGTCGAATCGTCGGCTCGGCCGATCAGGACCGGCTGCTGACCCAAGGTGATGCGCGTATTCGCCAGAGCGCCGTGCGTGACGACCAGATAGCGTGCCGACCCCTTGGCCGTCGCGGATTTTCGACGACGCCGGTCGGCTCCGGAGTAGCGGGAGAGGCGTGAGCCCGACGCCGTGGCGATGTCGGCGCGCAGGGTGCGGATGACCGCGTAGACGAACAACCAGAGGAGGACCAGAAACCCGATACGGGTCAACTGCAGAACCAAGCCCTGCATCTAAGTCCTCACCTCCCCGAGTATCCGTCACTACAAAGCAAGCATCCGTCACTACAAAGTACGTCCGCGTGCCGACGCTTCGCGTGCGACAACGGATCCCGACTGCATCTTATGGGCCAGAGTCCCGATCACCGTCATTCGAAAGTGACAGTTGTGTATCGACGCCGGGCGTCATCAGACGATGCCACGGGCGTCGATCCGGCTAACTGGCAGGTGCAGCGGCCTTACTGGAACCGGACGGTGATGTCCGAATGACCGATGCGGATGCGGTCGCCGTCGGCGAGCTCCCAGCTGTTGACCTGGACGTCGTTGACGGTCGTGCCGTTGGTGGAGTTGAGGTCGGTGAGCATGGCGGTGCTGCCGTCCCAGCGGATCTCGACGTGGCGACGCGAGACGCCGGTGTCGGGGAGGCGGAACTGCGCATCCTGGCCGCGACCGATGACGTTGGAGCCCTCACGCAACTGGAAGGTGCGGTTGCTGCCGTCTTCGAGGAGCAGCGTGATCGCTGCGGGTGCGTAGCCGCCGGGGTGTCCGTAGCCCTGGTCGTATCCGTAGCCGGGCTGCTGTGCGTAGCCCTGCTCATATCCCTGCTGGCCGTAGCCCTGGTCGTAACCCTGTTGCGGGTAGCCCTGGGCGTAGTCGTAGTCCTGCTGGCCGTATCCGGGCTGCTGTGCGTAGCCCTGGTCGTAGCCGGGCTGCTGAGCGTAACCCTGCTGCTCGTATCCCTGCTGCTCGTATCCGTATGCGGGCTGCTGGCCCTGCGCCGGGTAGTAGCCACCCTGCTGTCCGTAGCCGGGAGCCTGCTCGTAGCCCTGTCCGTAGCCGCCCTGCTGGTAGTCGTAGCCCTGCTGGGCGTACTCGTGTCCGTGTTCCTGCTGGCCCTGGCCGTAGCCCCGGGCGTCGTCGTAAGCGGGTTCTGCGCCTCGCCGCTGGTCGTAACCGGGGTTCTGCGTCATGGCTGGGACTCCTACTTGTTGTGGTGCGTGTGGTTGTGGGGGCGGACCGGCAGTCGGCGGCTGGGCTTGCGGCCCCGGGGGCCAACCACGTGCGGCCCGCGGTGGTTCTGAAGCATCGTTACCCGCGCCTGGAGCGGATCCGACCGGACGCGGGCTCGCATCCGGATCGACCCGACCACGGGCACGAAAGATACCGGTGTGCAACGACGGCGATTGGTCGAACTCTACGACGACCTTCCCATACGTCTGCCATCCGTTGTCGGCGATGAAGTTTTCCAGGTGCTTGGAGAACGTCTTGCGGTTCAACTCGTACTCAGTGGCGATGTGCTGGTGGTCGGTCGGGCTGAACAACAATGAGTAGCTGTTCGCCGCCAGCACCGTGCCGTCGCCGAGGCTCTCCAACGACTCCTCGGCCTCGCGCTGCAGGCCGTTCTCGATCTCCTGCGGAGCAACCTGACCACCGAAAACGCGCGCAAAGCCGTCGTCGACGGCCCCCTCGAGTTTGCGCTCGAATCGTTGCAGGATTCCCATCGTCGACCTCCCTTCGCAGCCCTGGTGGCGTGTCGTCGTGCAAGTGACCTTGATTGATGATACCGATACTTACGGCTAACACCGTCTCAGATCAACCGCCGCAGCTTCAACTATGACTTCAGGGTCGAGCCCACACCCGCTGGTCGAGCTTGTCGAGACCACTCGCTGCCCGAGCCCGCCCTCGCCGGTCGAGCCTCGCTCCGCTGGTCGAGCTTGTCGAGACCACCTCGCACGCTGGTCGAGCCCCACCCACGCTGGTCGAGCCTGTCGAGACCCCCGCCCGCCCGAGTTTTACATCGGCGCCGCATTGTTGCTATCGTTCTCCAGTCGTCGAGCTACCCAGTTCGACGGCATGCCCGCCGGTTTTCGGCGGCCACGGGCGAGTGGCGGAATGGCAGACGCGCTGGCTTCAGGTGCCAGTGTCCTTCGGGACGTGGGGGTTCAAGTCCCCCTTCGCCCACCACGAGCAGTTCAGCTCAAAGCGGTACATCAGGTCAGGTTGCGGAAACGCTGCCTGACCTTTTGTTTTGCGTTGGGTAATCGAACTAATTCTGGAAGCCAACGTCTTCGGGGACTCTCTGGTGGTCGGTCCCCAGGGAAGCAGTTCGCAAAGCATCCAGCAACAGCGGGTGCGCCACGCCGAGACCCGACCACGACTATCCCGACTCCATTTCTTCGCGGCGGCTATACGATCTACTGCGTCGAGACGGCTATAAGGTGCACAGGCTTCATGAATACGTGCAATCTGTGAGACGCCATCGTCCTTCTGATGCCCCGCAGCACGCTGGGCGGCACGGGCGTTGTGAGTCTCTGCCCTGAGAGAATGGACCATGGTTGAAGACGACTGACCTCGCCAAAGTGCGCAACACCCTCTGGGCCGCCGCTGACGAGCTGCGAGCCAACTCGAAGTTGACGCCGGTGCAGTACCGCAACCCGGTCCTCGGACTGGTGTTCCTCGCTTACGCGGAGAACCGCTTCGAGGCTGTTCGCGGCGAAGTCGAGGCGAAGGCATCGACCCGCAACCCCGCGACGATCGCGGACTACAAGGCCAAGTCGGTGCTGTACGTCCCCGCCGAGTCGCGGCTCTCGCACCTCAATGACCTGCCAGAGGGCGACGACATTGGCAAGGCAGTCGACGAGGCGATCAAGTCGATCGAGGCTGCCAACCCAGAACTCAAGGACATCCTGCCGCGCGGTTACCAGAAGCTCGAACGCTCGACACTGATCGAGCTGCTGCGTTTGTTCGCACCACTGCCCACACAGCTCGAAGGCGACGCCTTCGGCTTCATCTACGAAGACTTCCTTTCCAACTTCGCCGCACAAGAAGGCAAGGGCGGTGGCGAGTACTTCACGCCGTACTCGATCGTCCGGCTGATTGTCGACATCCTGGAGCCGTTCGCGGGCCGCGTCTTCGATCCCGCTTGCGGCTCGGGAGGCATGTTCGTCCAGTGCGCCAAATTCGTTGAGCGGCATCATGAGTCAGCAACGCGAAAGCTGTCCATCTTCGGTACTGAGAAGACCGAGGATACCGTTCCGCTGGCCAAGATGAACCTCGCCCTTCACGGCCTTTCAGGCGACATCCGGCAAGCCAACAGCTACTACGAAGATCCACACAAGGCCGTCGGTGCATTCGACTACGTCATGGCCAACCCGCCGTTCAACGTTGACAAGGTAAAGAAGGATCAGCTTGCCGGCGACAAGCGCTTTCCATTCGGAATCCCCAAGCCCGACAACGCAAATTATCTGTGGATACAGGAGTTTTACGCGGCGCTCGGACCGAAGGGCCGGGCCGGATTCGTCATGGCGAATTCGGCCGGCGACGCAGGGCATTCCGAGAAGGAGATCCGCAAGCAGATCATCGAGTCCGGGGCGGTCGACGTGATGGTCGCGATCAGTTCCAATTTCTTCTACACGGTGACCCTTCCGGTGACACTGTGGTTTCTGGATAAGGCCAAGGCAGGAACGCCACGCGAAGACACTGTGCTCTTCCTCGACGCGAGGCATACATACCGCCAGATCGACCGTGCCCACCGCGATTTCATGCCTGAGCAGATCGAATTCCTAGCCAATGTCGTGCGGCTCTACCGCGGCGAGGAGGTCGAGACGATCGCGGGTAGCGATGTTCTCCTCAAGGAGAACTTCCCCGACGGGAAGTACGTTGATGTTGCTGGCCTGTGCGAGGTCGCGTCCCGTTCCGAGATCGAGGACCAGGGGTGGAGTCTCAATCCGGGGCGATACACAGGCTCTGCAATCGTGGCTGATAACGACGAGGACCTCACAGCAAGACTCGAAGAGCTGTACGAAGAATTCACTCGTCTGAGTGACGAGGCCGAGGGTCTGAGGTCGAGGGTCGATACCGCCCTTCAGAGGATTATCGAACCATGAGGCAATGGCTCGATCGATCCATCAAGGACCTGTGTATCGCGATCGTGGACTGCGTGAACAAGACCGCGCCTTCACAGACCGACCCGACTCCGTACAAGATGCTTCGGACCACCAACGTCCGAGGAGGATGGGTCGACACGACCAGCGTGAAGTATGTCGATCGGCCGACGTATACGAAGTGGACACGACGGATGGTTCCGGAGCAGGGGGACATCATCTTGACCCGCGAAGCCCCCTTCGGTGACGTCGGAATGCTCAGGAGTCACGACCAGGTCTTTCTCGGCCAGCGACTTGTGATGTACCGCGCCGACCCGATGGAGTGCGATCCCCACTTCTTGATGTACAGCATGATGGGTCCGATCGTGCAGGCCGAACTCAAGAGCCTAGGCTCTGGGTCGACTGTTGAGCACCTAAGAGTGCCGGACTGCGAGAAGATCACCATTCCCTGTCCTTCGCTGGATGACCAACAGAGAATCGGTTCAATTCTCCGATCGTTGGACGATCTGATCGACAACAACCGGCGGCGTGTGGCGGCCCTGGAGGAGATGGCGCGAACTATTTACCGCGAGTGGTTCGTGAAGTTCCGCTACCCCGGTCACGAAGACGTCCCCCTTGTCGACTCCACCCTCGGCCCGATCCCGAGCGGTTGGGACATCGCACCTGTTTCCAACATGATTGAGGTGAACCCGCGCATCAAGTTGGACAAGTCTGTTGAGCACCCCTTCATTACGATGGGCGATCTCGACGAAAGGACCATGAGTTGTCGCCCAAGCCAGGTCCGGACGGGAGGGTCGGGCGCTAAGTTCGTGCAAGGCGACACTTTGTTTGCGCGCATTACGCCGTGTCTCGAGAACGGAAAAACTGGGCTTGTGCAGCGTTTGGCAGTTGGTGAAGTTGGTCTAGGGTCAACCGAATTCATCGTCCTCCGCGGCCGGGCTGTGGGATCGGCGTTCACGTATTGCCTTGCGCGAGAAATTAACTTCCGGAAGCATGCTATCGCCAGCATGAGCGGCGCCAGCGGACGTCAGCGCGTCCGTAACGAGTGCTTCGATACTTACCTGCTACCCGTACCTTCGCGAGACATTGCCGATGCATTTGAGTCGTCGATGGAAGCGGTCTTCTCGCAGGTTGCCGTGCTGACGGACGAGGCGGAGCAGCTTGGACATCTGCGCGACCTCCTGCTGCCCAAGCTGGTCACGGGACAGATCGACGTTTCCACGCTTGACTTGGGTGCACTGGTGGGGGATCGGGTGGCGTGATGATGGCACGGGGTCCGGAGTACGACTACGTCGAGAAGCCCAGCATGGATCTGCTGGATGACCTTGGCTGGACTCCCGTCGACGCCTTCCATGAAACCTTGGGCACTGAAGGCACTTTGGGCCGTGACTCTCAACACGATGTGATACTCACCCATCGTCTGCGCTTTGCGCTGCGCAAGCTCAACTCCGAAGATGTACCCGACGTAGCTATCAACGAAGCGGTCGAGGTGCTGACCAAGGACCGCTCGGTGATGGACAAGGTGCGTGCTAACCGTGAGGTTTACGACCTGCTGCGCGACGGTTACCAGGCGGAGTGGGTAGATAACAACGGCGACAAGCGGATTGAGACGCTTCGCTATGTGGATTTGCGCGATCCGCTGAGTAACGACCTGCTGGCAGTCCAGCAAATGTGGGTCAAGGGTCCCTTGCACAGCCGGCGCCTTGACGTCGCTCTGTTCGTCAACGGTGTGCCGCTCGTCGTGCTCGAGTTCAAAGAACCCAACGCGCCCGTCAAGTCTGCCTACGATGACAACCTGACCGACTACCGCGACACCATCCCACAGCTCTTCATGCCCAATTGCTTTGTCCTGCTGTCCAACGGCAGTGAGGCGAAAGTCGGTTCGACGTTTGCGCCTTGGGACTTCTTCTCCGACTGGAAGGTGATCGATGCCTTCGGGGCACGCAGCGAGATCGCGCTGCAGACTGCGCTACGGGGTACTTGCGACCCGACGAAGCTGCTGGACCTGTTCGAGAACTTCGTTGCCTACATGGAACGTCCCGGCGGGTTGATCAAGATTACTGCGCGCTCGCACCAGTACCTGGGCGTCAACGCTGCGATCGAGAATCTCCACCGGGCACGCGCCGAACAAGACAAGCGCCTCGGTGTCTTCTGGCATACCCAAGGATCGGGCAAGAGCCTATCGATGTTGTGGTTCACCCAGAAGGTGTTGCGTCATGTGCGTGGCACGTGGACCTTCGTTATGGTCACGGACCGAAGCGAACTCGATACGCAACTGCATGGGGAGTTCGCGGACGCCGGTGCGATTCCGCCCGAAGCACGAGTACACGCCGACTCCATCGCGCATTTGCGTGAACTGCTTGCAGCCGACCACCGTTACGTCTTTACGCTGATTCAGAAGTTCCAGCCGTCCAAGGGTGAACGGCAGATGCCGGTGTTATCCGACCGCTCGGACGTCATTGTCATCACCGATGAGGCACACCGCAGCCAGTACGACACCCTGGCACTCAATATGCGAACTGCGCTGCCCAACGCGTCGATGATGGGCTTCACTGGAACCCCGCTGATCGCTGGGGAAGAGCAGGCCACTCGCCAGCAGTTCGGCGACTACGTCAGCATCTATAACTTCGGCGATGCCATTGAAGACGGCGCCACCGTCCCCCTCTACTACGAGAACCGCATCCCCGAGCTACAACTCACCAACGCAGAATTTGCTGAAGAACTCGATGCGCTGCTGGAGGAAGCGGAGCTCGACGAAGACGCAGAGGGAGCACTGGCACGCCGATTCGGTAAGCAGTACACGCTTCTGACCCGCCCTGAACGATTGAAGACCCTCGCCAAGGACCTCGTTTCTCATTTCGTCGGTCGCGGGTTCTCAGGTAAGGCAATGTACGTCGGCCTCGACAAGGCGGCGGCCGTGAGGATGTACAACCTCGTGCAGGCGGCGTGGGACGAGCACCTCGCCGATCTGAAACGGCAGCACGACGCACTTCCGGAGTTGGAACGGCCATGGCTGGCGTCGCGGATCGTGCTGATGGAGACCACGGACATGGCCGTCGTTGTCTCGCAGAGCCAGAACGAGCTGAAGATGCTCGACGACCTCGGCCTCGACATCCGCCCCCACCGCGAGCGTATGAACCGAGAAGATCTCGCGGAGAAGTTCAAGGACGCTGGCGATCCGTTACGGCTGGTGTTCGTGTGCGCGATGTGGATGACCGGATTCGACGCCCCAAGTGTGTCGACCATCTATCTCGACCGCCCAATGAAGAACCACACGCTCATGCAGACCATCGCCCGCGCGAACCGCGTCTTTCCGGAGAAGGACAACGGCCTGATCGTCGACTACGTCGGCGTCTTTCGGAACCTGGAGAAGGCCCTCGCTGTCTATGGCGCGGCCCAGGAGGGCGAATCGCCGATCGAGATCATCGATGCTCTCGCGGCTGCACTCGACGCTGCTGTTGCCGAACTGATCAACTTCTGCGCGGCCGCGGGTGTCGATCTGATTGCGTTGCGCGATGCTGAGGGTTTCGACCATGTGGCTAGGCGGGACGCCGCTGTCGAGGCGCTGCTGGTCGATGAGGAGACCCGCAACGACTTCACCGTCAAGGCGCGGCAGGTCCGAAGGCTGTTCAAGGCACTCCTTCCGAACACGAAAGCCGGTGCGCAGCAGCGCACTGTTGCAGCGATTCGTGTTCTTGCAGAGCGAATCCACGAAGTGACTAGACCTCCGACCCCAGACATCGGAAGTGTTGCCGATGCTGTCGACGCATTGCTGGACCGCTCGGTCGGCGCAGAGGAGTACGTCATCCGCGCGGCGGCCGAAGGAAGCGAGCCAGACCCGCTGATCGACCTGTCGCAGATTGATTTTGACGGACTTGCCGCGAAGTTGGCAGGCCGCAAGCGCGCCGAGACCGACCGGATGGCTCAGCTGCTCCGACAGCAGGCGGTCAGCGCAGCGTTGCGGAACCCGACACGATACGAACTGGTTGAACGGATCGAGCAGCTGATCGCGGACTACAACGCAGGCAGCGTCAACATCGACGAGTACCTGCGCCGCCTTATCGAACTGTCCAAAACCCTTACCGCCGAGGAGGAGCGAGCGGTCCGCGAAGGCATGACCGAGGAAGAGCTTGCGATCTTCGACCTACTTACCAAACCTGATCCGGTACTGACCATTGAGGAACTGGAGAGGGTTCAAGCGAGCGCGAAGACCCTCCTGGAGCACTTGCACGAGAAGCTCGTCCAAGACTGGCGACGCAAGGTCGACGTGATGAATGACGTCAACAGCACCATCCGACGCGTCCTCGACACGAGCCTGCCCGAGACGCCCTACACCGTCGATATCTTCCGGGAGAAGGTCCAGCGCGTCTACGACCACGTGCTGAGTGCTTACGGCGACGACGGCGAGAGCGTCTACAGCCGACGCGTTGACTTCGGGTTTCCAGACCAAACCGTAGGGATCGAACCTTCGGGACCGATCGACGTGAACAAGGTTGCTGACGACGTCGTGACGCGGATCCACGCCGATCCGACATTCGCCGCACAAATCGCCCAACAGCTCGGGCAACCACCAACTGGCAGTCACTGATCGTGGTGGAGCGAGTGCCTGGGTCGGCTGGGTCTCGCAATTGGGTGTGCAGTCCCGTGCTCATCGGCGATATCGCCAGAGGTAAATCACCGGCTCCTACTGCGTGGTGGTCACGGGACCTATACTACGGATTGTCAACCACTATAGCCCGATTTGGCAAGCAGGAGGAGGTCGATTGTGGGTAGACCCGCGTATGCAGATCTGTACTTCGGACTAAGCGACGCCGTTAACGAGGCGAAAAAGGATCCAGATCAGTTCTTCAAGAGTTACGTTAATATTGATAACATCGTCGAAGAGGTTATTGCGGGAAATCGAACTTTCGTATTTGGGCCCAAGGGAACTGGTAAGTCGGCTCTAGGGTTGTGGGTCGAGTCCGACATAGATGACGTTTGCGCGCAAGTTAGGGACGCTGCGTCGTTGCCGTTAGCAGATATCCCTAATCTGCAAACGGGCCAAGCCGCGGGTGTGGAGCGCACAGTCACTGCATGGAAGTTCATTCTTCTCTGCAACTATATCGCACTGCTGCGCCGAGATAATGCATGCAAATTGAAGAATACGCGCGAGGTTGATCGTGTGACGCGTCTTCTGCGAGGTTACGGATTTATGGGCGATGCTTCGGGCAAGGCGCTTCTCAAGGTTGCCACAACCACGGTGGAGATTCCAATTCCCAAGGTTGGAAGCATCTACAAGAAAGAATCAAAATCGGTTCTGAATATATTCTCGCTGATTCCGTACTTGGAGGACTGGGTATCTTCGGCGGAGTCACCGAACCGGCACGTGTTGTTTGTCGACGGGCTCGATTCGATATATCTGAACGACCAACGCTACGACGAGAGTCTGGCCGCATTGGTTCAGGCATCCTACCGACTGAACCAATCATTGGGTGCAGCCGGAGCGACGGGCTCAATAGTGTTGCTCCTGAGAAGCGATGTTTTTTCAAGGGTCTCGCTGCGACTGCCCGACTCTCAGAAGATGCGCGATGACTTCGGCGTGGACTTGGACTGGAGAATACTTACTGGATCCGCCGGGCGGCATGCTCCCCTATTCAAGCTTGTTAACGACAAAGTCTCTGCTGCTGCGGGCGTGAATCTCGAAGTATTGGACTACTTTCCACAGAAGATTCGAGTTGGCAGCAATCGAAATCGAGAGATTCCGACGATGCAATATCTCCTAAATCTGACTCGGCACACCCCAAGAGATCTATTGCGGCTTTTCGATGAAATTCGAAAGGTGGCAGCGGCTCAAGTTATTCCGAGCGGCCCTGACCGTCTCTCCTACAGCGCCATTCGGGAAGGGGTTGTGCAGTATTCTACCAAGTATTTTGTAAACGCTGTCAAGAACGAGTTCGCCGGCTATGAAGGCGGACCCGAGGCCGCACAAGATGCGGTTACAGCTCTTCAATATCTGGGATCTCAGAAGTTTAGTCGAGACGACTTTAAACGAACACTATCGGATGCAAGAGGTATTCCTGCGACAGGCCCAGATGTTGACCGCTTGCTGAAGCTCTTGTTTTTTGCCGGCGCTATTGGAAACCTAGTCGGAAATGATAGCTATATGCGTTTTTATCATCGCCGAGACGATTCGGAAATCTACTTGCGCGGCCCGCTGATTCTCCATGGAACCTTGTGTCATGCCTGGAACGTCCCATTCGGCATTTGACTTAACCACATCGGCCCCTCTTGGTTTGGTTAGAAGAGTGCGCCACGTCTTGTCTAGGTCGCGACGATGTTCCGTCACTCAATTGCGATCTCAGTCGCAATGGGAACCTGCAGTTGAGTCGCAATCGGTGTGTACAGGTCGACGGACTGTTCGCGGGTCCTGAGTGACAAGATCAACGAGTACCGAACCGGCATATCGATCCGGTCCTGTCGCTTGTTGTTTTTCCACCAGCCGCCAGCCGGGTAAACAGCGACTGAATTGCATTGCGCCAATTCACTTCCCGTGCCATGCCACTCGTCTTGGTGTAGTGAACCGAGGTGGCGTTGACGCTCGCCGAGGAGCCATCTCTCGGAGGTTGTTCCCGAGCCTGCGCGACCGGCTTCTTGAGCCTGAGCGTTGCGGTTGATTCGAGCAACGAACTGCTGACCGCTCTCCAGCGCTCCCTGCAAGTCGAACCGAAGCGAGTGAGACGGATAGGCGTACCGCTGCCGCCATCCGCGTCGCGATGCTGACGGCTCGATGAAGTACGACAGCGTGATCCGAAGCCGAACCGCCGCTGAGCCGAGTTCTTCGAGGGCCTCTGTGGGCCATGGGAGCGTGTGTAGCCGGAATCGGCGCATTGTGTAATTTTTGCCATCGAATGGCACGAACTGGTCCTGCGTGACGAGCGTAACTGCCCGTCGCGATGAGTTGACGACGGAGTTCTCTGTCGGGACACCCCACCCGTAGCGACGAAGCTGTTCGAGCCGAGCGCCTTTGAGCTGATTGGCCTGGACGTTGCGGGCCATCGCCGGTGTCCATTCGGCCTCGTGCGCAAGCAAACCGCGGATCGTCTCCGGCCAGTAATCGGGGTATCTCTCCATTGCGAGCGCGGCCAAGCGTGCCGCCTGCGCGGTCGCGGCACTCGTGGCGTTCGCTGAGGTCAGGGCGATGTCACTTGTGTTCCCCGTCGACCGCAGTGAAAGGC
>NZ_DLSO01000180.1:0-8149 GCF_002500165.1 Gordonia sp. UBA7860
GATATTGACGGTATCCAGTAAGGCTCTGCATGTTGCATCAGATGCATCAGCCCACCCACTCCTCCAATCTTGTCTGTCGGATGACAACATACTTGAGACATTGACGCCCAATGCGAGACTCGATGACAGGTACTTGGGAGTGTGACGCCGACAGGCACGTGCAAGGTCGAGGGGTCGAGAGGCCAGCGGGCGCTCCGTCCCGGCCGCCACACCGTCGTCGTGCGGGTAGCTCCGACTCGTCGTCGAGTTGGTTCGGCTTCGATGGCGGATGGTCGGGCGACGGCGGCTCCGATTCCTCCGGCGGAAGCTCGGGTGGCGGCGACTAGCGGGTCGGCCACCCCAATAATTAACTCTTTACTTATATAAGTGTGCTGCGGTATTGTTCCTCCGTGCACGCCTTCGACATCCTCGGCGACCCGGTCCGTCGGCGAATCCTCGAGCTCCTCTCCGACGGCGAGCAGACCTCGGGTGCGATCACCGAGGTGATCCGGTTCGAGTTCGGAATCTCGCAGCCGGGTGTCTCGCAGCATCTGCGTGTTCTGCGCGACAACGGTTTCGCGTCGGTGCGCTCGGAGGGGACCCGCCGGTTTTATGCCGTCGAATCCGGTCCATTGCGTGAAGTCGACGAATGGCTGGCCGGCTTCCGCCGGTTCTGGGATCAACGCCTCGATGCCCTCGAGACCGAACTGGCCCGAGGCAGGCGTGCGAAGCGGCCACCGCGCGATCGAGACCCCAGCAGTGCGAAGTCGATTGCAAGTACGGAACACACCGATCCAAGAACCACAGGAGACTGACGTGAAGGACATTCTGGACGAGCTCACCGCCACACGACGAGCAATGGGCGAGGGCAGCTTGCCCGCCGGGGACGCGTACACCATCGAGCTGCGGCGCACCTATCACGCAGACGTCGACGACGTCTGGGACGCGATCACCAACCCAGAGCGACTGCGGCGATGGCTGAAGGCGGTCACCGGGGACCTTCGACTCGGCGGGAAATTCGAGCTGGACGGAGGCGAGCACGGCGAGATACTCGTCTGCGATCCCCCGCACCTCCTCACGGTGACCTGGCTCTACGGTCCCGACGCCAACGAGTGGCCTGGCACCAGTGAAGTGCGGGTGCGCCTCTCCCCCGGCCAGGCAGGCGGCACCGAGTTGGAGCTCATCCATGCAGCATTCGTCGGAGAACCCTTGTTCCCGACGTACGGACCCGGTGCCGGCGGGGTCGGTTGGGATCTATTGCTCCTCGGTCTGACCCGGCTGCTCGTCGACGGCGAAACCGCTGACCACGAAGCAATCGAGAAGTCTCCCGAGGGACGTGAGTTCATCCGCCGTAGCGCGGCGGCCTGGGGAGAGGCACACCTCGCGGCCGGAGGTGAACCCGCGCAGGTCGCCGCCGCGGCTGCGGCCACCGCGAAGTTCTACGCACCCGATTCGGTGTGATCCCAGGGTCGATTCGCGACACAGATCGACGAACAACACTGAAATAATAGTGCCTTACGACTGGTCTGGAAGCTATCTACCACTAAGAACGGTGCACTTCCTTCTCGGTAGCGGCAAGGTGGCGCGCAGTGCGCTTGTTTTGCTTTTTCACGGTGATTCACGGGACTCGGTTCGGCCGGCCGTTCGTGGATACGCATCTCGTTGGATAGCTGCGTACTTAGCGTTGATGCTCATACTATCGGCGGGGTATGGACAGTCATTAACAGTTGTCCTGCTGTCCATAGTGTTCTGTTCGATAGCTACATGGCGTATCTTGTACAGAGTATTGGTGATGGTCATCCCGTGTATGTTGCTCTACCAAATGAGCGTCCACATAGACTTTTGAAATATAGGAATTCTGGCCGCAATTGCACTCCTGGTTGTGGTAATGGCATTCCTCGCCTATCGGAAGTTGAGCTGGTTATCGGCCGTGCTTGTCGCAGCCGGGATTGGCGCCGACAACTCCGCTTTCGCGGACGTGTACCAACCGTTGGCACGTCTAATAGATGAGGAAGCAACTCGTCGAGACGATCGACCGACTCTCGTGGTCGCCCACTCGCTTGGAGCGCACGTGGTACACCGCGCGCTACTGGAGCTTAAGGCGGAAGGACGGCCGCGTAGTAGTGCACTAAAGAGTGTTCGGGTGCTAGCGCTCGGCTCCGGCCATGCACCGGTTGCATGGTTTCGAGTCGCCGGTCAATCTAGGATTGTCCAAGTCTATGAAACCGCATGTTTAGCATTTTCCCGCCAATGATCCGGGATGGACTCTTTCACCGTGTCCGTCATTGATCGTGATGGCGACTGTCCTATTCCATGAACAGTTATGATCGTGGCCACCCCGGGCTCTGTAGTCGCCATACATCCTTCACACGTCAGTACCAGACTTTTGGTCTGGTTAGAGTCTTATCGCGGATAGTAACTCCGATCGGACAAGTTCTCGCCCCGACTGGACCTGGACCTATCCCGTCCAGTGGGTGCGGGTGCCCTCAGCGTCCCTTGAGGACTTTGCCCGGCACCGCGTGTTCGCGCCCGACACTGACGTCCACGCCGACGAGCGGCCCGAGGTCGCAGAGGCCGCCCGAGCGGTGTGGCAGCGCGAACATCTCGATCCGATCGACGTCGATGACGAGATCCGAGCGGCCGTCGCTGCCCGTAGAGACGCCAATGCACAACTCGACGTCGCGGTCGTGAAGGCCCGCCGACTGGGCCGAGATCGGCGATCGTCCCGGTGCCACGACGGTCGACCCCGCAGCAGTATCAGAAACCCGACCGTGCGCGCCTGAACTTTCTACTAGCCCGAGGTGAGCTCCCCGCCCTCGTCAGTGTCCACAAGCGGACCCCATTCAGCGTGCTCACCACTAACTGATCCGACCCGTTCGGCGAGTTCTTGGAGAGCTTCGTGGCGGCCCGCGCCCGTGACCTCATCATCCCGGAGGGTCCGCAGGAGATCCGGCACCCCGTCTTCAGCCACAACGGCCCCCCAGCGATCGGTCGCACCGTTCGCAATTCTCTTCGGGATGACCTTTACGAAGTGGTTGACCATCTCCTCAACCTCGGCGTCATGAAGAGCCAGGTTGAACTTCAGCTCCGTGTCGACCTGATCGAATTTCTCACGGTCTTCAGGCGTGCCGGCGACAGCCGGCCGCACATACTGGCGCCATGTCCCAATGACGTGAAACCCCATTTGCTTTGCCATCTGTGCGGTGCGGTAGTGCTGTCGGCGACACACGAGCACCGGCAAGATCTGTTCGCCAGGGTGCGCAATCTTCAAGCGGGCACACTTATCCATCAGCTGGTAAAGCTCTTGCGTCTGCGGGTATATCCACTGTCGAACGTTCTTTGCTTCAATGATGACTGCGACTGCGGGTTTCGCTAGCCCATCAACAACCGGCATGTAAAAGGCGGCGTTGTCGACCGCGCCGCCAGCGATCTGCTGTCCGAAGAGACGCCCGACTTCACCGACACCCCCAGGGTTGAGCAGACGATAGCCGTGAGGCGCGGCCGCAGTCAGTGAGGCATGGATCACGCGCTCAAGGGCTTGAGGGAGCGGCGCCGGCCCCCACTCGGTGGTGGGAGCTGACCATCCATGAAATCGGGCGGTGAGGAGACGCTTCCGGCCCGCACTACGTAGCGCCTTCTTCGATGCACCGGCCATGACGTAGGTGGTGATGACTTGCCCGCCCCGCGTGGCCTGTCGAACCGACTCAATGACCCCTGCCTCCAGCAGTCGACGCCGCCCGACTGTGAGGTGGTGAGGGTCAATCTTGCGTGTCTGACCCGGCAACACTGCGTCGGAAATCTTGGCTTCCATCTCCGGCTGCGTAGTTGCGCCCTCCTGCTCCAGGAGCTCGACAATCGCAGTCGTCGCCATGGCTCGCCACTCTTCCGCGTCAGCCACGCTCAACCACCACAGAGACCCCTACATATGGGCGTGCGACTCAGGTGAAATGCCCGCGCTAACGGAAACGGACGTCCTACCAGCGTCTTCGCTGGTCAGTAGATATACGGCGTCGAGCGTGGAGGTAGACGCCACCGGTCGTACCGGTCTGCGGCCTGAGCCTCTGCCTGGAGACGCTCGAGCTCGACGATGTCGCTGGCCTCCTGATCTGGCTTGGAGGCCAGGTATGCGACCATGTCATCGTTCGCCTCTTCGCACAGCTCTTTAAGTCGGACCTCGACGTACTTGACGGTGCCCTCAACAGCGCGGGCGAAGTTTGCTCCAAGGAACTCGACATCCTCCGCCGCTTCACAACGCCGCCAGAAGAACGAAGCCCAGGTGTTGGAGGGCTCGCGGTTGAAGTGTGGCTCGATCTCACGTTCCGCTGAGAACTGCGGACTGACCTGGACGTCGAAGTCCAGGATGGACATACGAGGAAACTCGTCGGGTGTAGGCATCGCTGTACCGCCTCCTGAGAAAGTCGCCCGATTCAGCGCACGACGACTGTGACGAACGGACTGACCAAGATGGAGCCCGGCGTCGGTCGAGGTGACCGACGCCGAGCTGATGTGGAACTCCTTTCCCAGAGCTGACCGAACGAACGAGTTACTTGCGCTTCTCGTCCACGGTCGTGCGCGGGTGTCGCTTCGCGTGCGCCTTCGAGACGAACCGTCCCGTGATCGCGCTGCGACTGTTCGTGCCCTTGCCCTTGCCCTTAACCACGTCGACGCACCTTCTTCACAGTGGTGGTCGTCGTGACCCGGACACGGATAGGACCGACCCGCTTTACCTGGGTCTTCTTGGTGGTGGCCATTAGCCATCACCTCCCTACTGCTGCGGCCACGAAGGTCCAGCGACACGGCCCTCGCCCTCTGTGGCGAGGATGCCGAGTGGGTGTAGTGTTGTAGCCACAGTTGCCAGACTGGATAACAACACGAGCACCCGATCGACGGACGATCCCCCGAGGTCGGGGCTTCGTCATGTCTTGCAGCACCCCTGACACTACACCTAGTGGCTGACATTTCCGGTCACCACAAGGGGTTGTGAATAACATTGATGGAAGACATGCAGGTCGGAGCGGTACACGATCACAAATCCGGGCGTGTCTCCTGCGTGTTGGGCGTGTCGCTCACAGACTGTCCTGGCAGTGTCCACAACATGACACTCGGCGATCCGCAGGCCGGTGTTGCCTTGGTCAAGGCCGTGAAATGCTGCGGGTGGCGCCACCGTCGAGGCGTGTGACGGTTGCCCCGGGCCCCATCCCTTTCTGCCGCTGCGTGCAGCCACTCGCCGAGAGACGCACTGACGACATCGTCCATCTACACACTGAAGCGATCGACCTGATGCGGTCGGCGGCTTCAGTCGTCAAGTCGCAACCGCAACCGGCATTACCTGTGGTGTCTAGCTGTCACACGACATGGGATCTATGCTGGGATCGAGAGGTGATCATCATGACAGCAGCGCATCCCCGGCCTGATCTGGCCGCCTACGCCGAAGCGGCACGTATGTCGCAGCCCGAACTCGTGGCTGCGTTGCGCGATCTGCTCGGCGCGAAGCTCGTGGCCTACCTGGGCCGGGTGAGCGAGACCCGGGCGGTGCGACAGTGGGCTGAAGGCACCCGCACCATCGCCAACCCCGACGACGTTGAACGGCTACGGCTCGCCTACCGCGCCGCCCGCCTGATCACCGAACGCGACACCCCCGCCGTCGCTCAAGCGTGGTTCCAGGGCCTCAACCCGGTCCTCGACGACCGGGCGCCGGCGTTGCTGCTGCGCGACGGCGAGCTCGCCGACGTCGGCCCCCAGGTACTCGCCGCTGCCCGCCAGTTCGCCGCGGTGGGATGAACCAACCCCGCACGTCGACGATCGGCACCCTGCACGGCCCGATCACCACCAGCATCCGGGCCACCACGCTGATCTATCGGGTCGGGTACGCGCCGAGTCCGTGGGAGTGGACGCCGTGGGAGTACGCCACCGACGGCCGCTTCGCCGGCCGGTGGGATGACCCCGACGGGGTGTGGCGCACCCTGTACTGCGCCGGTACTCCCCTGGCCTGCTACCTCGAAGTCCTCGCGTTCGCCCGACCCAGCCCGCAACTGATCACCGAGCTCGACGGCATCGTCGTCGACGACGAAGACGAGCAGGACTACCCCACGCTGCCGCCTGGGCACGTCCCGCGATCGTGGTGTGAGGCACGGATGCTCGGCCACGCCACCCTGACCGGACGGTTCGCGGTGCCCGCCGACCCGGACAGCCTCGCCACCCTGCGGACGGCGTTTCGGCCGCTCGCGATCCGCTACGGGCTCGATGACCTCGACACCGCCGCTCTGCGGGACGGGCGGCCCCGCGGTCTCACCCAGGCCATCTCCCGCTGGATCTACGCCCTCACCGACCACGGACACGCGGCGGTCGACGGGATCGAGTTCGACTCCCGCCACGGCGACCAGCTGCGTATGTGGGCGCTCTACGAACGCGCCGCCGACCCCGACATCAGCCCCCACATCGACGTGGTCGACCACTGCCCCATCGACGCCGCGGATCCACAACTGGCCCGCGCCCTGACGCTCCTCGGACTCGAGTGGACCCCCGCCTAGATCGGCCTGAAACAGGCTGTGCCGCAACACTCAACGAGCATGAGCCTGGTTCGACCAGCCGTGGTAATGCCTACGACCGCCTCTTCGACACCGGGATCGCCCACCTGCACCGCTACGCCGCCGCCCACGGCACGAGCTCGCCGGCCCGCGGCGCGACGATCGACGGCTTCGCGATAGGTGGGTGGGTCGTCAACCGCCGTGCCGAGTACCGGCGGGGTCAGCTGTCGGCCGAGCGGATCCGCCGCCTCGACACCGAGTTCCCCGGCTGGGTGTGGAATGTGCGCGAGGCGATGTTCGACGTCGGCGTGACCCATCTGCGCCGTTTCGCCGCCGTCCACGGCACGAGCAACGCCGGAGAAGGCGATGTGGTCGACGGTTTCGAGATCGGCACCTGGGTCGCGTCCCGCCGCGCCGACTACCGCAGAGGCCGACTGTCGGCCGAGCGGATCGCGCGTCTGGAGTCCGAGTTCCCGGACTGGCAGTGGCTGCCGCAGGACGAGGCCTTCGCGACGGCGTTCGAGACCGGACTGTCCCACCTGCGCCGCTACGTCGCCGCCCACGGGACCAGCAAGGTCCCTCAGCGGGATGTGATCGACGGGTTCCCTATCGGTATCTGGGTCGCCACCCGTCGCGCCGACTACCGCAAAGGCCGGTTATCCGCGGAGCGGATCCGCCGCATCGAAACCGAGTTCCCGGACTGGCGGTGGACGGTACGACCCGCCGCCACGGATAGCAGGCGGTGACGCCGTGCCCAGCGAGCACAACTCCCCGACCGCTGGCCGCCGACGTGCGGACGATCGGCGGTTCGCCATTGGGATCGCACACCTGCACCGCTACGCCGCAGAGCATGGATCGAGCTCACCACCCCGCCACGCAACGCAACGATCGACGGATTTCGGATCGGCGCCTGGGTCGACAGCCGACGCACCGACTACCGGCTCGGCCGGTTATCGCCCGAACGGATCCGCCGCATCGAAACCGAGTTCCCCGACTGGCGGTGGAATGTGCTCGATGCCGCCTTCGCGGCCGGGATCGACCACCTGCGCCGCTACGTCGCCGTCCATGGCAGCAGCAACCCACGCCAGCACGACGTCATCGACGGCTTTCCGATCGGCCAGTGGGCGGCGAACCGTCGCGCCGACTACCGCACAGGCCGTTTACCCGCTGACCGAATCTTGCTGTTCGACAACGAGTTCGCGGACTGGCTGTGGAACCCCCAGGACGCGGCATCGGCCGCCGCGTTCGAGGCCGGCCTCGCGCACCTGCACAGGTATCGAGTAGTGCACGGCACCAGCAACCCCCGCCAGCGTGAGGTGATCGACGGCTTCGCGATCGGCCAGTGGGCGGCGAACCGTCGCGCCGACTACCGTCGAGGCCGACTGCCGGCCGGCCGGGTCCGCCGCCTCGAAACCGAGTTCCCCGACTGGCGGTGGACTGCGGGAGACCGCTCCTGATCCAACACAGCAGACCGCCGGGCTGAGGCAACGGATTCAAAACCCGTCCAGTGTCAGTTCGAGTTTCGACCGGGGGCACCACACACGACCTGACCGGTCAGCGAGGCTGGGTCGGTGACGGCGGGGGGGGGGGGGGATCGCCGGGTCATCATGTTGCGGCGGGGGGGGGGCCGGGGGGCGGCCCCG
>NZ_DLSO01000180.1:8286-8799 GCF_002500165.1 Gordonia sp. UBA7860
CTGGGTCGGTGACGGCGGGGGCGGGTGGTGATCGCCCGGCCGGGGTGTGGGGAAGGTCAGCGACGGGCTCGGCGATTCGCGTTCGACCCCCGCCCGGGGGCGGGCGGGCGTCGCCGCGGCCGCGGCCGCCAGCGGCGGTGAGCCGGGGTCGTGCGCCTGCTGCTCGGTCACGGGTGTGCGGCCGTCGACCGGGATGAGGGTGTACCAGTTCTGCGCCTTGAGGTAGCGGGTGGCGAACAGGTACCACTGCCCCACCGCAAGTGGGGTGTCGCCGTTGACCGAGATGTAGACCCGGTCGGTGATCCCGCCCTGCTGGTTGACCACCACGCTCTCGGGCACGGAACCTTTGATCGATACTCCGGTGCGCACTCGGTACTGGGTTTCGGGAATCGCATCGAGCGCTGTGGTTCCGGCTTGACCGTCGACGCGGCCGGTGAACACGTGGGTGGCGATCGCCATCAGGTTCGCCAGGTCCGAGGTGTCGGTGACCGACGACGCCGACACCGTCGAGGT
>NZ_DLSO01000184.1:0-3406 GCF_002500165.1 Gordonia sp. UBA7860
CGGTTATCGGGGACCTGCCACCGGGTCGAGCGGCCGGACGGACCACTCCGTCATTTCGGCAAGAACTTTGTCGGTGATCTTGCTGATCGTCTCCTTCGACACCGTCGCGCCGTAGACGTCGTCGAAATGCGCGACGATCTCACCGGTGGTCAACCCTTTCGCCGACAGCGACAAGATGATCTCGTCGACCCCGGTCAAACGCCGCTGGCGTTTCTTGACGATCTGCGGATCGAACGAGGCATCGGTGTCTCGCGGGACCTGGATCTGCACCGGACCGATCTCGGTCAGCACGGTCTTGCTGCGCCGGCCGTTGCGCGAGTTGCCGCTGTTTCTCCCTTCGACCTGGTGTTTCTCGTAGCCGAGGTGCTCATCCATTTCCGCTTCGAGGGCGGTTTCGAGCACCGTGGCGGTGAGTTGGTTGAGTAGTCCGTTCGGGCCGACCAGCTCGACGCCGTCGGCCTTGGATTGGGCGAGCAGTTGCTGTGCCAGCTGGTGGGGATCGATCTTCGGCTGATCCATAGGATCGAGTGTTTCGGTCATGATCGTGCTTTCTTGCCAAGCAAGCTCGGCGTGTCGGCCAAAACCAGATCAACCCTTATTCCGACAGTCCCCGAAACTGGATCGGACCAGCGCTTTCGACAAGATAGGGGCGCACGTTGCGACGTTCTCCGGGTTGGTCGCGGACTTGGCTCTGCGTCTTGTTGAACACCTGTGTCGTCTCACCGTCGAGATCGATGAGCTCGCCGCGGAGATCACTTCCCGAACGACGATGCTGGCGCCGTCGTTATTGGCGATCCCCGGTTGCGCCGCGTTGACCGCAGCGAAGATCATCGGTGAGACCGCCGGTATCGACCGGTTCCGTTCCAAGGACTCCTTCGCCCGGCATAACGGAACTGCACCGCTACCGGTGTGGTCGTCGAATCATGCTCGTCCGTCGTCGGCCAGTACGGCGCTCGATCGACCCGACCGCCGACTCATATACTCGCTTCGATCCGGCCGTGATGCGTGCTGCGGACTTCTATCACGTCCTGGCTGCCTCGGTGGTGCCGCGCCCCATCGCCTGGGTGTCGACGCTTGGTGGAGGCAACGGTGAAGAAGCTGTACGGAGCGAGATCCCGGCGCTCGAGATCTTCGGACGCGTCGTCAACGTCGTTGTCGCTAGCAGTTTCCCATCTCCACGATCGTGTGCTTGACGCATTCGAACGCGATCGGCGCTTCGGCAACCCGAGGGACAGCCAGGACATCGCTGTCGTGGGGGTTCATTCCCGCTTGCGTGAATTCATCGATCTCGTAGGGAAAGGACTCGGAAGTGGCATTGATGGGGTCGATGAGTGCGCCCGGCCGACCTATACCGTCATCTGAGAAGGACCCCTGAAACGTCTTCGACGACGACGGGACCGGCGAGCAGGAGGGCGCGGTGAGCTAAAGGAATGGAGCTTGCTCGGCTTCGTCGCCGCCGCAAGCTCCGGTGAAACGGTCGGTACTGGTCGGTCGTCGTCGGTCACCACCGGATGGCGGCGTCCCCCACGCTCGGCGTTTGCGCAGGTCAGCGGCTCGTTCGCCCAGTGGGCGCATCAAGCGATAGACGCAAAGCCGACGTGATTAGGTCGTCGGTTCGATTCCGACAGGCGGCTCCGGCGAACAGCCCCTGACCTGCGGAAACGCAGGTCAGGGGCTGTTCGGTTCTGGTGGTCGCGCGATGCGCTGGCCTCACGGCTCTGCCCGACACCGACGTCGCTCTCCTCTGCGACGGACCCCTCGCCGGCTGAGCGCTCGCGGCCGGCATCCTGTCCGTGTGCCGATAGGCCTCGTACCGCTCGGCAACGCAGCGTGGCGTTGCGTCGCGACCTGGCGACGGCTCGGCGGGGCGCGATCGTCTCGTGCGTTGGCGGACTACGGGAGCTTGGACGCGAGGACGTCGGCCGCCAGGATCTCGGGTGCTGCGCCGAGGAGGTGCTGGTTGGCCATCAGGGCTGCGACGATGGCGCCGTTGGCGTGGGCGTCGCGAGCGGCCTCGTCGGGGAATGCATCGAAGATCCAGAAGGTGTCGGCGTGGGTCCTGACCGCGAACCAGACAATCGTTCCTACTTCTTCGTTGGCGAGTGAGACAGCGCCGGCGAGCAGATCGGCGACCGCGTCGTGCTGTCCATCGGCCGCGACGATCTTGGCGACGAAGGCATACGGAAGTGATGCGGGTGTGGACATGAGGGACTCTCCTAGGTGTCGAGGTTTTTTGGTGAAGCGAGTTCAGCGTATGACGAGCGAGGGCCGGTGGGGAGTGGCGTATACGGCAGTATTGCTATTGTTTACGTCATGCGTATCGGACTGATCGCGATCGACGGCTGCTTCGGTTCGGCTATCGCGTCGATCATCGACATCGTGCGGGTGGCCGACGGAGCCCGCGGCGATGTCGACCCGCGGATCGACCCGATCGAACTCGCCATCCTCGGACCGAAACGGCGAGTGACCACGACGGCATCGATGACCCTGTCGGTGGACCACCCGCTGTCGGAGTCCGGAGAGTTCGACGTGGTCGTCGTCCCTGCGCTTGGAACCCTCACGGCCGCCGCTACCAACGACGCCCTCCAGAGCCGAGATGCTCGTTCGGTCATCGCCTCGCTCGGGCGCCTCGACGAGGCGACCACCCGGATCGCCGCGGCGTGCACCGGCGTGTTCGCCGTCGCCGAGACCGGACGGATGCATCATCGGCGGGCGACGACCAGCTGGTTCCTGGGGCCGGAGTTCCTGAAGCGCTATCCGACCGTCGCCCTCGATCTCGACACCATGGTCGTGGCCGACGGGAACCTCGTCACCGCCGGCGCCGCCTTCGCCCACATCGACCTCGCGCTCTCACTCGTGCGATCGATCAGCCCCGACCTGGCCCAACATGTCGCCAAGCTCCTCATCATCGACGAGCGCCCGTCGCAGGCGGCCTTCGTCGCCTACGAACATCTCCGGCACGAGGACCCGATCGTCGTCGAGTTCGAACGCTTCGTGCGCGCCCGCCTGGACGAACCGTTCAACGTCGCCTTCGTCGCGCAGTCGCTCGGCACCAGCCGGCGCACCCTCGAACGACGAGTCCGTGCGGCGCTCAACCTCACTCCGCTCGGCTTCGTCCAACGGCTTCGCATCGAACGAGCTCGGCACCTCTCAGCAACCACGGACCTCACCTCCGCCGAGATCGCGCTACGGGTCGGCTACGCGAACGCCGAGACTCTGCGCTCCCTCCTGCGCAGGGAGCGACGCCGTTCCTGACCTATCGCCATGCCTGTAGCCGGTGTGCTAGTGCTCGACTGGAACCACCTCTCAGCACGTCGCGTCGACGCTCCCGCGTCGCCCCTGGACGACCCACTCGACACGCCCGCAGCACAGGTCATCAGCGACAGGGACTGTCGTGAGAACGGTG
>NZ_DLSO01000154.1:0-8174 GCF_002500165.1 Gordonia sp. UBA7860
GCCGACCCCTTGAAACCGCCGAAGAGTACGGGGCCGCGGTGTATCTGAGGGGGCGAACTAGTTGTTGGAGTTGAAGTAGCTCAACAGACGCAGGATCTCGACGTAGAGCCACACCAGGGTGACTGTCAGGCCGAGCGCGACGCCCCAGCCCGCGCGGGCAGGTGCACCAGCACGGATCAGACGATCAGCGGCGTCGAAGTCGACGAGGAAGCTGAAGGCCGCCAACGCGATGCAGACCAGCGAGAAGATGATCGCGATCGGACCACCGTCGCGCAGCACACCAGCTCCGCCGGTGAACAGACCGATGATCAGGTTGCCGATCATCAGCACCATCACACCGATGAGACCGGCGAACAGCATGCGCGTGAAGCGCGGTGTCACACGGATGGCGCCGATCTTGTAGACCAGCAGCATTCCGAAGAACACGCCGAACGTGCCGAGAACCGCCTGGCCGATCAACGCGCCCGCACTGGTGTCGCCACTGACCATCCAGTTCGCGAACACGAACGAGATCGAACCGACGAACAGTCCCTCGAAGGCCGCGTAGGCGAGGACGATCGCGGGATTGTCCTGCTTGCGACCGAACGAGGCGACCAACACGAGCACGAGGCCCACGATCGCGCCGATGCCCATGAGGGGTCCGGCCAATGCGTTGTTGTAGCTGCTGATGACGTAGCTGAGGATTGCGGTGACGGTCAGCACGCCGAGAGTGATCGCCGTCTTGGTGACGACGTCGTCGATGGTCAGCTGGCGTCCGACGGCCTGCGGCGGCGCATACTGCGGCGGGACCTGCTGACCGTACTGGTTGTACATCGCGGCCTGCCCGGCCCCGGCCGCGTTCGACCCGAAGCCGGCGTAGCCGCCGGGATTCTGGTTATCGCGGACGACGCCGCGCATCACCGGGTTACTGCTGTCTCGCACAGGTGCTCCTTTTATGGACGTGTACGTCTCATCAACGGGGATCGACCCGTTCGAGTTCCGACTTTACCTTCTCTTGACCAATTGAGTGATCCGACGGCGCACTCAGTGAGTCGAGGAACACGCGGACCTCGTCGGGTGACTCGTACTCACGAATCGACAGCACCGCCCGCCCCAGACAGATCGAGCGCAGGGTCTGCGCGGCAATGGCGAAGTCATCGCCCCAGCCCAGACCGGGCTTCGCGATCATCAACGACGCCAGGCCATGCGCAGCGGTCCACAATTCGAGGACGACGTCACCGACCTCGTCGGGGCCGAAGATCCCGGCGTCTGCGAGTTCGCTGACAGTTCCGGTGAACCGCACGAACGCCGACGCCGCGAGCACCTCATCAACCTTGCTGCGCTCGGCCACGGGTGAGACGTGATGAAACGCCTCCCGGTAGAGCACGGGCGTGGCGACCGCGAATCTCACGTAGGCGATGCCCATCTGCAGAGCCCGTTCCAGCGGATCGTCGATTCCTTTCGACGCCGCGGCCAGTTCCTCGTCGAGACGTTCGAAGTATCGAGCGCAGACGGCTTCGAGGAGTGCGTCCTTGTCGTCGAAGTGCAGATAGATCGACGGCGGGGTGACGCCCACCCGGTCGGCAACGGCTCGGATGGACACGGCCGACGCGGCTTCGGAGTCGAGCAGCAGTGACGTGGCGGCGTCGATGATCTCGTCGGCCAGCAACTCACCCGACCCGCGGGGCGAGCGGCTCCTGCGACTGGTCCGTGTCACTGTTCTCCTGCGTGTTGTTCTCGTTCTCGGCGGTCTCGTGTGTGCCCGTGTCGGCGACCGTTGTCCGCGGCGGCTCGTCGTGGACCTCCTCGGACAGTCCGAAGCGGTCATGCAGACGTCGCAGCGGTGCGGGCGCCCACCAGTTCACGCGCCCGGCGAGGCGCATGAACGACGGAACGAGCAGCATCCGGATCAAAGTGGCATCCATCAGCACCGCAAGCGTGAGTCCGACACCGAACATACGCATGAACGACACCTCGGACGCCGCGATTCCCGCGAACACGATGCTCATCAGTAGCGCCGCTGCGGTGATGACGCGACCGGTCCTCGCAATACCGAGCGCGACGGCCCTGTCGTTCGCCGCGCGCGACCTGTCCGACGCGAGCCACGATTCGCGAATTCGGCCGAGCAGGAACACCTCATAATCCATGGACAACCCGAACGCGATGCAGAACATCAGGACGGGCATCGTTGCCGCGAGGTACCCGGTTGACGTGGTGCCCAATCCGTCGAGGTGCCCCTCTTGGAAGAACCACACCATCGCCCCGAACGTCGCCGACAATGACAACACGTTGAGCACCAACGCCTTCAGCGGAAGCACAACGCTTCCGGTGAAGAGGAACAGCAGCACGAACGTCGCGATGGCGATCACCCCGAGCACCCAAGGCAGGTGCGCATAAATGGAGTCGACGGTGTCGACGTTGGTCGCAGCGGAACCCGTGAACTTCACTGTCAGTCCCGCGGGCACCGGCACGTCTCGCAGCTGAGCCAGTTGATGCTCGCCCGCGGGCCGCATCGGTTCAAGGTTGGTGGCGACCGTGATCACTCCGACGTCGCCGCGTTGGTCTGCGGCATTCGCCGGGGCAACAGCCTTCCCGTCGACGAAGGTTCCGCCCGCGCCCGACACCGAGTTGACGTCGGCAACCCGCGACAGTTCCTGCGCATACGACGCCCTCGTCTGCGCAGAGACGTCTCCAGTCGCGACGACGGTGACCGACGACGACAGGTTCTGGGCGAAGTCGTCGCGGATCTCCTGCTGTATCTGATGGGCGCTGGCGCTGGTGGGCAGCACGCGGTCGTCGGGGAAGCCGAACTCGATCGACAAGAATGGTGCGCCGAGCACCAGCAGAATGACGACAACCGTCGCGCCGACCGGTGCCGCTCGTTTCAACACCCACGACGCCGCGCGGTACCACCAGCCCTCCTCGACCGGGCGTGATGTCGGCTCAGGGCGGCCCAGCAGCTTGCGGACACCGCGGCGCACGTCAAGGGAGTCGATCCGGTCGCCGAGGAGCATCAGCACCGCGGGCGTGATCACCAGCGACGTCACGGCGGCGATCACCACGACACCGAGTCCTGCGTACGCGAAGGAACGGAGGAAGTACATCGGGAAGATCGCCAGTGCGGCAAGCGCGAGGGCAACGGTCACCGCAGAGAACGCGACGGTGCGTCCCGCCGTCTGCATCGTGCGCAAGATCGCCGACGCCCTGTCACGTCCGTCGGCGACTTCTTCGCGATACCGCGTCACCAGCAACAGCGTGTAGTCGATCGCGAGCGCCAAACCCATTGCGGTGGTGAGGTTCAACGCGAAGATCGACACGTCGGTGACAGTGCCTATCAGACGCAGCAACGCGAACGTCAGCACGATCGCGATGATGCCGACGCCGATCGGCAGCATCGCCGCGATGACGCCCCCGAATACGACAATGAGCACGAGGAAGCTGATGGGGATGGCTATCGCCTCGGCTACGGCGAGGTCGCGCGTGGTCTGCTCGTTGACCTGCTGGAAGACCATGCCCTGGCCACCGACGCGGACCGTGATGCCGTCGCGGGCGCCTTCGAATCGGGAGGCGACCTCCTTGGCATGCGCAGGAGCCTCTGCTTCCCCGCCGTCGAGCGTGGCGATGATCAGCGCCGAACTGCGGTCCTTGCTGATCAGGCCGGGCGCGAGCGTCGGGTCCTGCCACACCGACAGCACCGGTTGCTGCACATAGGGAAGGGCGTCGAGTTCGGAAACGATCGACTTGCCGACCGCGGCGGCCCGCTGGTCCTTCTCCATGTCGGTGCCTGCAGGCGCGTCGAGTTTGATGACGACCTGCAGGCCCCCGCGCTTGAAGGTGTCGTCGATTTGCTGCGCCGCCTGCGCCGACTCGCTGTTCGGATCGGAGTACCCGCCTGCCAGCAGGTGCTGCGATGCCGACGCTCCGTAGATTCCACAGAGTACGAGGAACAGGAAAGCCAGTGCGAGAACACGTTTGGGCGCAGATATGGCCACTCGGGTAAGTCTTGCCAACATACGAGTCCCCTAGCGCGTCGCGGTCACTTACCCGCGTTAAGTTATCGGCATTAAGTCAGCTCGTCAAGGGCTCGTCGGCCGATTGCAGGATGCGCCCGCGTCACCGGTGCATTGACTTCCGGCCAGACAGGGGGCCACCTCTTCTGCGTTACGATGGGGTGTGGTTTACCTCTCACTCGCTCTCGCCGCCGTCGCGGTCGGAGCGTGGGTGCTGTCGTACCACCGATCGTCACAGCCACGCCGCAGCCCCGATCTGTTCATCGCCCTCTCCGAGCTCAACGACTCGACGTCGGACCATCAGCAACACGCGGCGGAGGTCATCGACGAGAAGCATCACCTCGAAGCGCGCGCAGGCTGGCCGTCGGCCGTGATCGGCTTGCTGTCGGTGATGGCAGTGGTGTTCATGGTCCAAGATCCGTCGAGCACCATCAACGGAAATCGGCTCGTATGGATGACCAGCGAATTGCTTGTCATCGCACTGATCTCGGCGGTCTGGACCGTCTGGTGCATCCAACGCGCCGCGCGCCTGACCGTGCGCCAAGCCGGCCTCCATCGCTGGTGACGCTCCTCTGCCGCCCCGATTCAGCCGCGTAGGGTTTCGTTCGATCGGGCAGAGGACACATGGCATGCTTGTCGACGCGCCCCTATAGCCCAATTGGCAGAGGCAGCGGACTTAAAATCCGCACAGTGTCGGTTCGAGTCCGACTGGGGGCACCCGACGAAAGTTGCGTGGGATCCTCGGGGGCATTTTTGCACCCCAGGATCCCACGCAACTCGACGTCAGCTGGGCGCCAGCGGCCGCGATGGGTCGGACGTCCACGCGTTCATCGAGCCGTCGTAGACCGATGCGTCGTCGCGGCCAACCGCCGCGAGGGCGAAAGCTGCTGCGGTGGCCGCAATTCCGCCTCCGCAGTAGGTGACGGGTCGCACCGACTCGTCGAGGGCGCCCACCGCGTCGAAGATCGCTCGAAGCGCGGGAACGTCTTTCAACGTGCCCCGCTCGTCGACCAATTCACCGAAGGGCACGTTCACACTTCCGGGGATATGGCCTGCCGCGAAGGTGTCTCGGTCGAGGGCGTTGATGAGCAGCACGCCCGCGTCGTCGACGTCGGTCACCACCTCTTCGGTGGTCTCGATGCGTTCTTGCCGCCGCTGAGCTGTGAATTCTGCAGGCGGATAACTTGATTCGCCGCGGTCGACGGGGAAGCCCGCGTCAACCCACGCCTGCAGGCCACCGTCGAGCACGGCGACGTTGTCGAAGCCCTCGAGACCGAACTGCCACCACAGCCTGGTGGCCCAGATCCCGTTCTCCGAGTCGTAGACCACGACGCGCGAGTCGTCGCCGACACCTACCGCACCCACGGCTGCAGCGAACTGTTCTGACGACACGACGGCGAACGGCGCCTCCCCGTCGGGGTCGGTGAGCGCGAGCAGTTGATCGACGAACACCGCGCCGGGAATGTGCCCGGCCAGGTACGACTCCTGCCCGGACTCGATCTGCGGCGCTCCGTCACCGAATCGGAGATGCACGGTCGCGTCGACGACCCGCAGCTTGGGATCATCGCCCAGATCACGCAGGTCAGAAGCCGTGATGAGATGTGGCGTGCCCATACCCCGACATTACCGGCGACCGGCGCACACCCCGCAGATCAACTCTGTTCCTCGCGCAGGTTCTCGAGCAGCCTCAGCCAGATCTCACTGACCGTGGGATACGACGGGACCGCGTGCCACAACCTTTCCAGGGGAATCTCGCCGACGACGGCGACGGTGGCCGAATGCACGAGCTCCGCGATGTCGGGTCCGCAAAACGTAGCTCCCACCAACACATTTCGCGCGCGGTCGATGACCAGCACCGCGCGGCCGCTGTAATTCTCGCGTGCCAGCGCCGACCCTGCGACCTCGATGTCGAGTTCGGAGATGACAACATCGATGCCCGCGTCGTTGGCGGCACGCTCGGTCAGCCCGACCGACCCGACCTGCGGCTCGGTGAACACCACCTGGGGCACCGCCGCGTGGTCGGCTGTGGCCAGATATCGCTCACCGTCGAGTGAACGGGCTTCGGCGCGTGCTGCGATCACGTCGCCGGCGACCCGCGCCTGATACTTGCCCATGTGCGTGAGTGGCGCGCGACCGTTGACGTCGCCGACCGCATACAGCCAGTCGTGCCCGGCGACATTCAAGTGATCGTCGACGTCGAGCTTGCTCTTGGGATCGATACCGAGTATTTCGAGTCCGACGCCGACGGTGCGCGGACGTCGACCCGCGGCGACAAGGATCTCGTCGACCTCGAGTCGATCGACGACGTCGCCGTCGCGGTTGGCGAGTTCGACGACAGCCGGCCCGCCGTGTACTCGCCCGTAGCCGGTGTCGTCGACCTCCGGCCGCGCCACCGACCCGAACGTCGTGCCGAAGCGGATGTCGACTCCCCTGTCTCGCAGTCCCGACGAGACTCGTTCCCCGACAAAGGGTTCCATCGACGGAAGCAGTGCGTTGCCCCGCACGACCATCGTGACCACACTCCCGAGCTCCGCGAGCCACGTCGCCGCCTCGCAGGCGACGACGCCCCCGCCGAGGACCGCGATGCGTGCGGGAACCTCGACGAGATTCGTCGCATCACGCGACGTCCACGGCGCGGCGTCGGCAAGACCCGGGATCGGCGGGATCGACGCGTCGCTTCCCGTCGCCAGCACCACCGCCGCGGTGGCGCGCAGGCGTCGACCGTCCACCTCGACCTCCCGCTCGCCCACCAGCCTGCCGACGCCGCGCACGACGTCGATGCCCGCGCCCCGCGCCCAATCGACCTGCGACGAGTCGTCGCGGTTGTGGGTGAACGAGTCGCGCCACGCCAGCAGACGGCCGGGTTCGGGCTGATCGTCGACGATTCGCGTCCGCGAGCCGGGCAGCCCCGTCGCGGCCTCGAGTGCGGCACCCGCCCCAAGCAACGCCTTGCTCGGCATGCACGCCCAGTACGAGCATTCGCCGCCGACGAGTTGACTCTCGACGAGCACTGCACGACGAGAACTTCCGCGGATCGCGTAGTCGGCTGCGTTCTCACCCGCCGGTCCGGCGCCGAGCACGATGACGTCGTAGGTGTCGGTGTCTGCCATGAAATCCACGGTAGCCCCGCCCTGAATGTTGCCGCCTGAATGTTGCGGACCGGTTGTAACACTTGCTGTCCGCGGAGCGACCTCTAACACATCGGGTCCGCTCACCGCAGGAGAACCATGCCAATTTCACCCGAATCCGCTGCCGGCGATCCTCGCGATCAGTGGATCACCTACGACGCCCCCGTTGCCGACGAGTCGACGGCAACGGGTAACCGAACTCCCGGTCGACGCCGAATCCGGCGCAGGCTCGTCGGTCTCGCCACGGTGCTCACCATGACCGCAGCCCTGCTGGGCCTGAGCGCGGTGATCGGCAAGGACGACCGCGCTTCAGCACTCGTCGGACACCCCGAGGTCCTGCGTGACGGCTGTACGTGGGACTCGTCGGGAAACTACGTCCAGAACTGCAAGGTGTGGTCGCCGTCGCAAGACAAGTGGGTCATCGTTCAGGTCCGAGCGTCGAGCGGCAGCGACAAGGGCGTGTATCTCCTCGACGGCATGCGTGCCCGCGACGACCGCTCGGCGTGGACCACCGATGTCCAGGCCGCCAAGGTCTACGACGGTAAGAGCGACACGACACTGGTCATGCCCGCGGGCGGAGCGTCGTCGTTCTACACCGATTGGGACGCCGGAGCCGGCGACAAGAACGTCAAGATCAAGCAGGAGACCTTCCTGACCGACGAACTGCCCGCATACCTCGCGACCAATTTCGGTGTGAGCCGATCGAACAACGCGATCGTGGGGCTGTCGATGTCGGCCGGGCCTGCAGTCACGCTTGCCGAGCGGCATCCCGAGCAGTTCAAGGTCGTGCAGGCGATGTCGGGCTACTACCAAACCGACAATCCGATCGGCGCGCTCGGAGTGTTGGCAACGCAGACACTCGTCTCCAACTACACCAACGGGATCGTCAACATGTGGGGCGCGCCGGGAAGCGCACGGTGGACCGCGAACGATCCGTCGAAGAACATCGACAAACTCAAGCAAAACGGTCAGACCCTGATCATCTCGTCCGGAAGCGGCTTTCCGAGTCCCGCCGATATGGCAAAGCTCTCGCAGTCGGATCTGATCAACGCCATCG
>NZ_DLSO01000153.1:0-16704 GCF_002500165.1 Gordonia sp. UBA7860
TCGTCGAACATCTTGACGATGATCTCGCCGCCGACATCGGCGAGCTCCTCGCATCCAACGGTGCGCAGATGATCCAGATCCGTTCTGCAGGAGGGGCGATCAACGACGTGCCGGCAGATGCCACCGCGTACGCTCACCGCGCCCAGAACTTCTCGGTCACCGCTGTCGCCGACCACGCCTCCCAGGCGTTCGACGACGCGTGGGAACCAATCCGCGCTCGTCGAGACGGCATCTACCTCAGCTTCGAGTCAAACCACCGGCCAGAAGACATCGACGCGGCGTTTCCAGCGCCGACTCTCGCGCGGCTGCGCACAATCAAGCACAAATGGGATCCCGATGGCGTGTTCACCCAGAACTTCGACGCCACCGTTCGCTGAGAAGCCCTCTCGCTCAACTGGGACGCGCGGCGGTAACGGATCGGCGAGTCAATTGCGCGGTTCGCCTGAGCGGTGGTAGAGGCGGACAGCCGTGCAGAAGTTCGGATTCGAGATGCGCAGCCCAACAGTAGGTTTTACCGCGACCTCCGAGTTTTGCGCGCCTTCACTTTTCCGCGTGTCGGTATCGTTCCGGCCGCTTCGCGAGATGCCCGCTTGGCCGCCGCCTTCTCTTTCGCCGACCGCTTCGGTGGCGGTTCGGACGTGCCACGCGACGACGTGGCCTTGCGTCCACGCACAATCCCGATGAACTCCGCGGCCAGATCCGAAGTCGGCTGCGGCCACAGCAGTCCGACGGTGCTTGTCGGGACGTCGGTGACCGGGCGATAGTCGAGATCGCGGCGGTGGTGCAAACGCGCCAGCGACTGCGGCACCAGCACCACCCCCATTCCGCTGGCCACGAGTTCGATCGCGTCGGCGGTCGTCTCCGGCCGATGGTCCACGGCATTACCAGGACGTTCGGTGACGACGAGCGGTTCATCGAGGGGCCAAAGCACGTTCTCGTCGGCAAGGTCGGCCCGCGACAACTCGTCACCTGCGGTGAGCACATTGTCCTTACCCATAACCGCCACCGTCGTCTCTTCGTACAGGGCGATGGTGTGGTGCGGACCCAGATCGGCATGTGAGAGTGCGTCGGGCAGCCTGGTGATCGCGATGTCGACGCTGCGGTCGATAAGCGCTGCGGCGGTGTCGGCGACCGCAGTCGGTACAAGGTCGAGTCGGACGTCCGGGTGGCGTTCCTCGAAAATGCTGACCCACTTCCCGGGTGTTGTACCCGGCACAAACGCGAGCCGGAAGACCACAGTGCTGGACTCATTGGGATCGACGGGCGAATTCACGCCCCGAGGCTACCGGGGATACGCTGCGAGTATGAGCTCGCAGTCCATGAAGCCGGCCACCGCCGCCAAGAAGCTCGACATCTACCTCCCCGCGACACCCGACGAGTTTCGCTCCGGAACGATAACCCGGGAACAGGTGTCGGCCTGGCAGGCCGATCCGCCGCAGTGGTTGCGCGATCTGCGTGCGAACGGACCGCACCCGAAGAATCTGGTAGCCGCCAAACTCGGGATCTCCAACTCCGGGCTGGTCCGGGGCGAGGTGACCGAAGCGTTGACGACCGATCAGATCAACGCGTTGCTCGAAGAGATGCCCGACTGGCTCGCCGCCGAGCGCACCAAGCACGTCGAGGCCCTGCGCGAGGAGCGTCGGATCAAATCCTTGCAAGCCGACCGTCGGCGCGAGCGTGAGGAACCCACCAGCGAGGAGTGAGCTGCCGCCGTGCTGATTCGGCGTTGTCGCCGCGGCCACGTCGTCGTGCGCCGGCTTCCCCGGCCACGCGCTCCCTTGCGGCGGCTGCTCCGTTGCCCGCTGCACCTCTCAACGGCCTTTAGCGCCCTTTGGACACCACGAATAGTTCTCAGTCGGCCCCATAGCAGCGCAGGCGACCGAGCGCGTTTGCGACCTGACGATCCGCGGCGGATCCAGACGCTCACGTTAACTCGACCCAGGCGTCAATTTTTCCATCAGTAACCATCACGTAATAAATCGGGCGTGAACTGTTGTCAGTCGGAACGTCAAGTATCCCAGGCCATCCGACCATCAATTCTTCGCCAGTGGGCAGTGTCGCCCGCACACCCCCATCACACGACGGCGGTCTCGCCCGTCTCATCGAGGAGTAACCCCATGGCCATGTTCGACGACACCATCACCGAGAACATTGCGAAGTCTCTCGCCGAGATTCCGCATCCCTCCCTGCCCAAGGGTTCGAATATCTACGGCGGCACCAAGATCTTCCCCGACTACCAGGCGGAGGAAGGCGAAACCTACTTCACGCTCGTCCACGGCATCGCGCACGAGTCCTCGGTATCGTTCGTCGCAGTACTGCAGGCCACCCGCGCGCTACGCAAGGGCTTCGAGTCGGCTATCTACTTCTACGGTCCCGGAGCAATCAATTGCCTTGCCACACGCGGGTTTCCAAAGACCGGTGACTCCGGCTTCCCCGGCGAGCAGAACATCAACGACGCGTTGGAGACCTTCATCAAGGAGGGTGGAACCGTCTTTGCGTGTCGGTTCGGACTCGCGTTGCACGGTGGGCGGGAAGAAGATCTGATCGAGGGCGTCATTCCGGCACATCCGCTCGACGTGCAGGACGCGCTGATTCACTACGCCCGCAAGGGTGCGATCATCAACTCCACCTACATGGTCTGATCGTCGAGATCCCCACTCCCCGAGAGACATTCACATGACCACAATTGGTACGGTCGCCGCGAACTTCACGCGCGACCTTGAACAGAACTATCAGACAATCGCCGACTATGTAGCGCAGGCCCGCGCACGAGGTGTCGAGTTCCTGGTGTTTCCCGAGGCTGCGATCGGCGGATACCTCTCATCGCTCGGTAACCACGGCGACACCGTCAAGAACACCAAGCGATCGTTGCCGCCGGCCATCAGCCTCGACGGTCCCGAAATCGCACGCGTGCAGGAGATTGTCGGCGACATGGTGATCGCCATAGGCTTTTGCGAACTCGCTGAGGACGGCGTGACACGCTACAACGCTGCCGCGGTCCTCGACGGCGACCAGATCTACGGCAACTATCGCAAAGTGCACCAACCGCTTGGCGAGAACATGTCCTACTCGTCGGGTTCGGAGTACCGAGTCTTCGATACTCCTGTCGGGCGCGTCGGACTCCAAATCTGTTATGACAAAGCATTTCCCGAAGCTGCGCGCATCATGGCGCTGAACGGCGCCGAGATCATCGCAAGTCTCTCGGCATGGCCGGCGGCGCGTACCGCGACCGCCGAGAATCTACAGGACGATCGCTGGACATACCGGTTCAATCTCTTCGATACGGCCCGTGCCCTCGATAACCAGGTGTTCTGGGTTGCCGCAAACCAATCGGGAACGTTCGGTTCGTTGCGGTACGTCGGCAACGCCAAGATCGTCGATCCCGGTGGCAACATCCTCGACACCACGCTGCTCGAAAGCGGACTCGCCGTAGCCGACGTCGACATCGCCGGGACCTTCACCGCGATGCGAGGCGGGATGTTTCACCTGCGAGATCGTCGTCCGGACGTCTACGGTGAACTCGTCGAGGTCGACCCGACCGGAACCGCTGGATGGCGGGACCTTGCTCATGCCTGAGATGACGTTCACCGTGAGGTGGCCCGATGGCGCTGTGCAGCAGTGCTATTCGCCGAGTCTCGTCATGCACGACCACCTAACTGTCGGCAGTAGTTACACGGTGGCTGAATTCCTAACCCGCACCGACGCCGCTCTCGGCGAAGCCGCTGAGCGTGTCCGCGCCAAGTATGGATTTGCTTGTACGTCTGCCGCTGCAACCACTGAGGACATCAACAACACAGCACGCCGATACGACGACGAGTCGACCGTCGAGGTTCTCGACATGCATCCGCCACTACCCACTCCCTGACCACATTCTGGAGACATCATGAGCGCACCAGCTCATTCCACACCCCACACCACCCACATTCCGGTGGCGATCATCGGCGGCGGACAAGCAGGCCTGTCGGTCAGCTGGTATCTCGGCCGCGCGGGTATCGAGCACACCGTGATCGAATCGCGGACCGCCGTCCATGCATGGCAGTCCAAGCGGTGGGACAACTTCACCCTCGTCACCCCGAACTGGCATTGCCGGCTGCCCGGCTACGCCTACGACGGCCCGGACCCCGACGGCTTCATGACCCGCGACGAAGTTGTCGAATGGCTCGCCGAATGGCGTGAAACCTTCACTGCCCCACTGCGAGAACACACCACGGTCACTCGCCTGCGAACCATCGGGGATACTGGCTTCGAGCTCACCCTCACCACCGACGAATCTGTCGAATTGCTGACCTGTGACCAGGTTGTCGTCGCGACTGGCGGCTATCCGTTGCCGGTGGTGCCATCGTTCGCACCGTCGTTGGACACGTCTGTAAAGCAGATCCACTCAGAGCAGTACTTCACACCTGATCAGCTACCATCCGGCGCCGTTCTCGTCGTCGGGTCCGGACAATCCGGCGCACAAATCGCCGAGGACCTCCACCTCGCAGGTCGGCAGGTGCATCTCGCCATCGGCAACGCGCCGAGGGTTGCGCGCACTTACCGCGGCCGCGACTGCATGACCTGGTTGGCGGACATGGGCATCTACGACACACCGACCGAACAGTTCCCCGGAGGCAAAGCGGCACAGGAGAAGACCAATCACTATGTCACTGGCCGCGATGGTGGGCGAGACGTCGATCTGCGACAGTTCGCCGTCGAAGGGATGAAGCTCTACGGGCATCTGACCGACGGTAAGGACACGGTCCTGCGGTTCGCGCCGACCCTGCGCGAATCGCTCGACCAGGCCGACTCGGTGTACAACTCGATCTGCGCCGACATCGACCGCTACATCGAGAAGGCCGGAATCGACGCGCCTCCCGCTTCGCGCTACGAGCCCGTTTGGGAACCCGAAACCGAACCCTCCGCGGTCGACTTGGTCGAGGAGGGCATCACCAGCATCGTGTGGGCGATCGGGTACCGGCCGGACTACCGCTGGATCGAGGCAAGCGCATTCGACGGTGCGGGCCGGCCGATGCAGACCCGCGGCATCACCCAGGTACCAGGACTGAGCTTCATCGGCCTCCCGTGGATGCATACCTGGGGTTCGGGACGGTTCCTCGGAATCGACCGCGACGCACGTCACATCGCTGAATCCGTCACCGGCGCACTCGGTCTGCCCGGGCTCAGACTCGCCGTCGGATAGCCCGGGACCACAGGTAGCCGACGTGACTGTGCAGTCGATCTCCTCGGTATTCGCTGATCGCGCGCGTACCTCGCCGGGCGAAGTCATGGTCATCGACGCCCACGGGCCGGTGACCGCCGGTGAGATTGACGTGCGGGCCAACCGGCTGGCTCATCTCTTGCAGCGCCATCACGTCGCCCACGACGATGTCGTTGAAGTGGCCTTACACAACAGCGCCGCCTTCGTGGTTGCGTGCGTCGCGGTGTGGCGTGCGGGCGCCACACCGATGCCGCTCGACCCGGTGATGCCCGCAGACGAGCGGGAAATGCTCGAACGGATCGCCCAGCCTCGAGTTATCGTCGGCGACAACGTATCTCCGCGAACAGTCACGGTCGACGAGAACGATGCGCGTGACCTGCCGGCAGACACGCTCCCCGATATCTGGGCAAGTTCATGGAAGGCGCCCGCATCCTCCGGGAGCACAGGACTACCGAAGATCGTTCGTTCCATGACTCCCGCACTGGTTGACCCTGGTGCTCGAGTGGCACCGTTCTTCCCCTGCGCGGCAACACAGTTGGTGACCTCTCCGCTGTGGCATTCGACCGCCTTCACCTACGCGTTCCGGGGCTTGACCGCCGGCCATCGCCTGATCATCGAACCGGACTTCGACGAGCGCCGATTTCTAGAGCTGGTGGACAGACATTCGGTGACCTGGACAGTCCTCTCGCCTCCATCGATCCGGCGGCTGGTCCGCCTACCGGAGGAGATACGTGCGGAACACGACATGAGTTCGTTGGCATCGATTCTGCACATCGGCGGACGGTGTCCTGTGCCCGACAAGCGCGCACTGATCAAGTGGCTGGGCGCGCACCGCGTGGTCGAGGTGTATGCGGGTAGCGAATCCAACGGCGTCACGATGGTGACAGGGCACGAGTGGCTCGCGCACCCCGGCACTGTCGGTCGGCCTATCGGGGGCACCGAGGTCGCTATTCGACGCGACGATGGCACCCGTGCGGACACCGGCGAAACGGGATTGATCTGGATGCGCCGCGGAGACGGACCGTCCTACAGCTATCTGGGTGCGCAGTCGCGCCGCGGCGCAGATGGTTGGGATACCCTCGGCGACCTCGGTTTTCTCGACGCCGACGAGAACCTCTACGTGATGGACCGGGCAGCCGACGTCATTCGTAGTGGAGACGTCGCGATGTATCCAGCCGACATCGAGCAAGTCGTCGAACAACTGCCTTTCGTGCGCGGCGCGGTTGCGTTCGCCGATGTGGATTCGGCTGGCAGGCAACATCTCTCGGTCAGCGTCGACATCGCAGACAACGATGCCTCCGCAGCACTCATCGCAGATCATGTCCAACACCACTTTGGCTCCGACTGGCGTCCTGTGCGCGTCATCCTCACCACATCGCCACTCCGCAACGACGCGGGCAAGATTCGACGACGCGCGCTGGCCGGCTGCGGCCAGCGCGAGTCTGCCTGATCCCTCGACACGAACGGAACCCACGATGACCGCATCCACCACCACATCCACCCGCGTCGATCTGGCGCTCCTCGGCATCCGGGGCACCCCGCCGGTGAACCGCTCCGGCGGAGCCGGACCGACTGACGATGGTCACCTCGTCATCGACGGACTGCACGCTGCCATACCTCGAAATCCCAACAGCCCGTTCGTCTTCGACGGCGATCAGATCCTCTACGACGGAGTCGATTCCGGGCTCGACGTCGCAGTCATTGGCCGACCACGCTTCTACGACCTGCAGACCGAGAACGGTGTCGCCTACGACAAGATCGCCAAACTGCATGGACGTAACGTGTTGGCGACCACCGTGCTGCAGACCTGCATTCGTTACGGCGAAGACCAGCGGTGCCGCTTCTGCTCGATCGAGGAGTCGCTGCGATCCGGCGACACCGTCGCCGTCAAGAAGCCGGAGGACCTGGCCAGGGTCGCGCGCGCAGCAGTCGACCTCGACGGCGTAACGAATATGGTGATGACCACCGGAACATCGGGTGGCCGGGATCGCGGCGCGCGCCACCTGGCGCGCTGTGTCCGAGCGGTCAAAGCAGCCGTCCCCGAGCTACCTATTCAGGTGCAGTGTGAGCCGCCCGCCGATCTGTCGACCATCGGTGACCTGCGCGCTGCCGGAGCCGACGCCATCGGCATCCACGTTGAGTCACTCGATGACGACGTCCGACGGCGCTGGATGCCGGGCAAGTCAACCGTGCCGCTCAGCGAGTACTGGGATGCCTGGCGTGAGGCCGTACGCGTCTATGGACGCAACCAGGTCTCGACGTACCTGCTCGTCGGGCTAGGCGAAGATGTGGACGAGATGATCTCGGGGGCAAAGGAACTCGCCGACGCCGGTATCTACCCCTTCATCGTCCCGTTCCGGCCCCATCGAGGAACACTCGCCGTCGACATCGACGGAGCAACCGCCCCCGAGCCCCGCATCGTCGAGCAGATCAGCCGAGAGGTCGCTGCGCACCTGCAACTGATCGGGATGGCCGGGGCCGACCAACGAGCGGGCTGCGCGGCATGCGGTGCTTGCAGCATTCTGCAGAGCGTAGGAGCATGAGATGCTCGACGGCCGCACCACGCCCACCCCGTCCGTACGCACCGCTGCAACAGAATTGTCGATTCTTGCCGGATCTCCCCGAGTCTCAGCACCGCCGTTTCTCATACGGGTGGCCGAGACGATCTCCGAGATCGGCGATTATCGACGATTGCGCCACTCCGAGTTCGTCGAGCGACAGGGACTGTTCACACACTCCGATCACGATGACTGCGACGACGATCCGCGCACCAGGATCCTGATCGCAGTCGCCGCAGACAACGCTGTTCTCGGCGGTGTCCGGATATCGCCATGTACCTCGATCGACATCGGCTGGTGGTCGGGGAGTCGGTTGGTTGTCGCGGACGGCGCACACGCGGCCGGCGTCGGTGCCGCACTGATCACGGCTGCCTGTGCCTTGGTCGAGAGCCGCGACGTTCTGCGATTCGATGCCACCGTCCAGGACCGCTACAGTCGGCTATTCGCCTCGCTGGGTTGGGAGGATCACGGCGCCGGGCCCACCATCAACGGCCGAGCACATCGCAACAAGTCCTGGCCGATTGGTCGAATCCAGGGGCAGGTTGATTCCACCAAAGCGGTTCTTGCCCAATCACTTCGACCCTTCGCTGAGCAGGAAGGCGGTCTCGGACCCGCGGGATTCCGTGGTGACGACGCCGTCCCCGTGCCGGACAGCGACCTGCTTGCCGCCTGCGACGCGATCGTCCCGTCGATGGTCGAGCGCGACCCCGAATGGGCGGGGTGGTGCTCGGTCCTGGTCAACATCAACGACCTCTCGGCCATGGGTGCTCACGCTGTCGGCATGCTCGACGCGGTCGGCGCGCCAACCGTTGCGCACCTGAATCGGATCGTACGAGGCATCTCGGCGGCGGCACACGCCTGGCGAACCCCGATTCTGGGCGGCCACACTCAGGTCGGTGTACCCGCGGCGCTCTCGCTGACTGCGATGGGTCGCACAGAATCTCCGGTCGCCGCTGGCGGTGGACGGGTCGGCGACCACGTGTCGCTGCTCGCCGATCTCGGAGGCTCCTGGCGCCCAGGCTATTTCGGGCAACAGTGGGATTCCACAAGCTCTCGAACAGCACATGAGCTCGGTGAAATGGCATCCGCTGTGGCGCAGCTGCGACCCGCCGCCGCCAAGGACGTCAGCATGGCCGGACTGGTCGGAACGTTGGGCATGCTGGCCGAGGCGTCGGGCACCGGGGCCGAACTCGACGTGGCCGCGATCCCGCGACCTGCCGACGCCGCAATGGGTGCCTGGCTCACCTGCTTCCCGGGTTACGCCATGCTGATGGCCGACCGCAGTCCGATCACTCGAGCGCACGGGCCTGCCGTCGCGGCTGGCTGCGGTCGCCTCACCGAAACGACAGGAATCCGGCTGAAATGGCCCGACGGTCGTCGTACCGAAGCGATCGCCTCTGCTGTCACGGGACTGGGTCGAGCATGAGAAGGCTGCCGAATGTGCACCGGCGCGCCTCGTGTGACGTGAGTAAAGTGCGCTGACATGGGAACCGTCACTATCGGCGCGCTCGCTGGCCACTTCGGCCGCGACGTTGATCGAGGTGTGTCCAAGGCAGTCGGCATCATTGAGGCGGCCGCGCGTGACGGAGTCGATCTGCTCGTCTTTCCCGACGCTGCACTCGGCGGCTACATCGGAGATCTGCGATCCCCGGATCTCGACGACCTACCGCCGGCACTCGACCCAGACGGACCGGAGCTGGCTGCCATCGCCGAGGCCGCCCGCGACATGACCGTGTGTATCGGGTACACCGAGCGCGATGGCGACGTCCACTACAACGCGGCGGCGTGCTTGACCGGTGACGGCGTGCTGGGTTGGCATCGCAAAGTGCATCAGCCTGCCGGTGAATCAAAGGCGTATGCGGCTGGTGACAGGTTCTCCACTTTCTCTACACCGGTCGGGCGCATCGGCATGTTGATCGACTACGACAAGACATTCCCCGAGTCGGCCCGAAAGCTCGCGCTCGACGGCGCCGGGATCATCGCGTCTCTCTCGGCGTGGCCGGCTAGTGTCACCGACCGCGCAGCTCGGCTGCCCGCTGACCGGCAGTCTCGGCTGTTCGACCTCTACGACTGCGCTCGCGCCGCGGAGAATCAGGTATTCATGGTGTCCTCCAACCTCACCGGGGTGACCGGGTCGCTGCAATTCCTCGGACAGGCCAAGGTCGTCGGTCCCGGTGGCGACATATTGGCGACCACGCGATCCAAGGGTGGACTGGCCAAGGTCGAGGTCGACGTGGAGGCCGACATCGCTCGTGCCCGCAGAGTCCTCAACCATCTGTCCGAACTCCGGCCGGACATCTATTCCGCGTCGAGTGCGGAGTCTCGCTGAATGCGCATCGCACTGTTGACCTACTCGACCAAACCGCGCGGGGGAGTCGTGCATACCCTCAACCTCGCGGAATCTCTGGTCACGCAAGGTGTCGAAGTCGACGTGTGGAGTCTTGCGCGAGGGGGCGACTCAGGGTTCTTCCGCAGCGTCGACGCCGCAGTCACCCAACACCTGGTCGCGTTCGACGACATCCCCGACGAGACAGTCACCGATCGCATCCTGCGATCTATCGATGCGATCCGAAATGCGTTCGACCCCAGCAACTATGACATCGTGCATGCGCAGGACTGCATCAGCGCGAACGCGGTCGGAACGTGCATCCGCACGATTCACCACCTTGACCAGTTCACCACGCCGGTGCTCGTCGAATGCCACGAGAAGGCCGTGGTCAACCCCTACGCTCGCATCTGCGTGTCTCAGGCCGTCGCCACGGAGGTCAACGACGGATGGGGTTTCACTCCGACCATCATTCCCAACGGCGTCGACTATGAACGCTTCGCAGCGGCCGCCGAGCACAGCCGTTCGGCCGTCGTCGCACGAGAGCAGTGGCAAGCGCAACTAGGCCGCTACATCCTGGCGGTCGGGGGCATCGAACCGCGCAAGGGGAGTATCGATCTGCTCGAGGCCTACGCGCTGCTTCGTCACGACCATCCCGATCTATCGCTGGTATTCGCAGGCGGAGAAACGCTTTTCGACTATCGCGACTATCGCGCCGAGTTCGACCGCCGCCAAGCCGAGCTCGGCGTGGCACCGATCGTCCTCGGAGCAGTCGACGAGCACGTGCTCCCCTCACTCGTCGCGGCATGTGACGCTTTCGCATTCCCGTCCGTGAAGGAAGGATTTGGCCTCGCAGCGATGGAGGCCTTGGCGGCCGGCCGACCGGTCACCGTACGCGAACTACCCATCCTGCGTGAGGTTTTCGGAGACGTCGTCACCTATGCGACCGATCCGACGTCGTTGGCCACACGCCTCGATGCCGCGCTCAACGGATATCACCCCGACGTTGACGCGGGCCGGCGCCTCGCACGCGGATTGACGTGGGACGCCGCGGCGCGCGCCCACCTTCGGTTCTACGAGCGACATCCCTACCCTCGGGCCGCTGCCTGATCGATACGTGCGGAGCCTGTTCGGTCAGTCCGACTGTGTGCCAGGATCTTTCGGAATATCGCGCGGACAATCGGGGACGAAACCCGCGCATAGCCGACGGGGAGAGGTCGTCGGGCAATATGTACGATTGCCGGGTTCACCCGGTTTAGCGGGGTGGAGAGGAGCAATGATGAGGCGGAGGGCAGCGACGGCTCTCGTGGGAGCTTGCGTGGTGCTCTTCCTATCGTCGTGTAGCGGTGACATGCGCGCACCGTTGCTCGATTCGACTGAGGTCGTCGACTCGCGGTCGCCCCTGACCGCCGGCCAGGCGCACAGTGTGTGAACACGGGAGTTGGCTCATGCGCGGTCAGATCGAGAGCTTCAGTGGGACGACGACCCCACCAAGGGCGGTCCGGTGTGTATCGAGTTTCAGTCGCGTCGCAGGCCGGCAGCATCAAGGTTTCGAGTCCCTGTTACTACTTTCAGGACACCAGCGGCGGCAACTCGCCATCAGCCGATGACATTTCGAAGGCGACTGGCTTTGTGCAGCGGTCGTGGAATCAATGACGCCGCGACCCGATTGTCCCTACGTCGAGACCGCTGCGAAGAGTGGTCAAAGGCAGGTCACAGCAATCGGGCTTGCTCCGGCTCATCATCGCTCGGAGGCAGGAGCGCCTCGCGCAGCGCATCGGGAGATGCGACGGGGCTTGCACCCTCACTGATTAGGATCTGATTCCCCTCGGGTTTGTGATCGCCGTAGGTCAACGTGACAAGGTGTCTGCCGAGTTTGAGAGCTTCGCGACCTGCAGCAAGTGACCCGCCCGATTCGCCTGCCTCCACTACGACGACAGTGCCCGCAAGACCGCAGATCACGCGGTTTCGTCCCATTGCGGTGTGTACAGACCAAGGCTGGTGGGGAGAAAACTGAGACAGCACTAGGCCGGTGGAATCTGACATCCCGATGTCAGGATTCTCTTCGTCTGGACGAAAGTGTGTGATGCCCTCGGGCAGCACGAGTACCGTGCTCCCACCACGACTTGACGCGGCGGTCGTCGCCAAGGTGTCGACACCGCGCGCATTGCCGCTCACCAAGGTTTGCCCCGATTGAGCGACAATCTCGCCCAGCCTCGTCGCTGCTGCCGCTCCACGATCGCTCACCTTGCGGGAACCGCTGACGGCGACCATTGGCGTGTCCAGAAGTCCGAGTTCCCCCCGATAGAACAGTGCAGGAACAATGGCTTTACCTCGGCGGACTAGCTGCACCGGGAATCGTGAATTGTCTGCGCTGATTACGCCGACGCTAGTCGCGAGCTCTGCGGCCTCATCCCTGATGCGGGCGGCGGTGTCACTATCGACGTTGCCAATCTGAGTATGCAGAGCATTGCGGTCTAGGAGTACGTCTCGGATCTTTGCTGGTGTACGCGCGATGTGTATTGCGAAGAGAACTCTCTCGATATCTTCGAGTTCAGAAGGCATCTCACGCCCTCATTGTCTTGGCACCCACGAGACCGTACACCGAAGTGGCGCCAGCACGGAGAGCTGCGCGAGCAGTCTCGTTCAGGGTGTGTCCGGTGTGGAGCACGTCATCCAGCACAATGCACGAGCCATTTATCAGAGCTTTGACGGAGATCATCCCTGACAAGTCTGGCGGGTTTGGACCTTTTCGTGGTTCGTGAGGACGGCAGGTCGCGAATATTAGATTCTTTCCGGTCGCTTTGGCGACCCCCAGACTCAGTGACTCCGCCAGGCTCTCTCCGGTGACCCGGGAGCTGGGGGCACTAATGATGGTCGATGCCGAGCTGTATGCGGGATGCCTTGTTACGGCTTCGGCCAGCGCCTGAACGAGTCTATCGAACTCGGGTTCTTTATGAAATGGATAGGCGTGCGGGTCACGAGGCATCCGGAGTCGTGACCGACGTGGGAGATGGTGTCGACGACGTCCAGGTCGGCGATCATGTCGTCCTGTCCTGGTTCGTGGCATGTCGTCGATGCCGAAACTGTCTGTCCGGCAAGGCGTGGCTGTGCACGAACACCAATGCGGTGGCCAATCGACTGCCTGACGGGTCAACGGCGACAACGACATTCGACGACGAGCCGGTGTGGCCGTTCCTCGGACTCGGCGCGTTCTCCGAACGTGTCGTCGTCCCCGCTGCCGCTGCGGTGGTGGTTCCCGACGAACTCCCCTTCGAGATCGGCGCGTTGATCGGCTGTTCGGTCACCACAGGTATCGGTGCCGTGACGTCGACGGCAAAGGTTCCGTACGGCGCATCCGCAGTGGTGTTCGGCTGTGGTGGTATCGGTCAGTCGATCATCCTAGGACTGCAGCTTGCCGGGGCTGATCCGATCATCGCCATCGATCTCGATCCCCGACGTCGTGCCCAGGCAGAAAGCCTCGGCGCCACAGTGGCGCTCGACGGTGCCGCTCCGAATCTTGTTGCCACGGTGCAGGAGATGACCGATGGCGGTGCCGACTACGTCTTCGAGGCGATCGGCCGGACGTCGACCATCGAGCAGTGTCCACCCATGCTGCGCGCAGGAGGGGTGGCGGTCTTGGCGGGTATGACGGCAATCGGCGCACGCGCGTCGATCGATCCCTTCGACCTCGCCGACCAAGGCAAGAGCATCCTCGGCTGCAATTACGGCTCGAGCGTGCCCGCGGTGGACTTCCCGAGAATTGCGCGGCTCTATCTGTCGGGTCGACTCCCTCTCGACGCCCTCATCGGCCGTACGCGACCGCTCGGTGAGGTCAACGCGGCACTCGAAGATCTGCGTGCCGCCACCGGCCTTCGCACGGTTCTCATTCCGTGAACGTGCACCAGTTTCTTGATCGACCATTCATCAACAGGAGCTCGAATGTCGCCCACTGACAACACGTCCACCCGCGCCTTGGCTGCGTTCGACCATCTCGTTGCCGCGTTCGCCTCCAACGACGAGGCCGCCTACTTCGGATGTTGCGCCCCAACAGCACGATTCGTGTTCCCGGACACTCCGGAGGTCGCGCTCGGCGTTGAAGAGTACCGAACGCTGTGGCGTGGTTGGCGTTCGGAGGGATGGCGCGTCGAGAAGTGTGTCAGCACCGAGCGCGATGTGCTCATCGTCGGTGATGTTGCCATCGCGACCCAACGGGTGTCGACGACTCTCGGTGACGGAACCGAACTCAGCGAGCGAGAGACGGTGGTCTTCGACCTCGCGGCCTCACCGCGTCCGCTCGTCGTGCACGAGCATCTCTCGGCGTGATGCACCCATCCCGTCGAGCCGGGTGTTTTGCCGGTTTTACCGTGCGGTGAAAACCACCCCGGTCGACACGTTACGATTCCCCGTGGACGCGGGTTGGCTGACTCGCGAATCGACTGAATTACTGACGGGCGGCGATCATCATCCCTACACATACGGGTAAGCAGGCCGTCCGAGAAGCGACGGACTCCGGTTGGTTTGAGGCGCTTGCGCGCGGCGGGCACGTGGTGAGCGGTCTGCTGCACCTGTTGATCGCGTACATCGTGCTGAGGCTGGCGTTTGGCGATGCGGGCAATGCCGACCAGTCGGGGGCGCTCGGAATCTTTGCGTCGTCAACCGGCGGTCGAATTGCCTTGTGGCTCGCGGTGATCGCCTTCGTGGCGATGGCGCTGTGGCGGATTGCCGAAGTCATCATCGGTCCGCACCCGGCGAACCCGAAGGCCGACGACGATGACGGTTGGCTCGACCGCGCGAAGGCGGGTGCACTCGCGGTTGTCTACTTCGCATTCGCCTGGACGGCAGCGCAATTCGCTTTGGGGCACGGCCAGTCGAGTGGCCAGCAGAACGCCGGTATGAGCGCGCGGTTGATGGGTTCGGGCTTCGGAAAGTTCGTGCTCGTCGTGGCTGGAATCGTCATCATCGCTGTCGGCGCCTATCACATCTACAAGGGTGTGACGAGGTCGTTCTTCGACGATCTGACCATCGACAGCAACCCTGTCGTGAATGTCACCGGCATCGTGGGATATACGGCGAAGGGGCTGGTACTGGTCGGCGCGGGAGTTTTGGTGATCGTCGCGGCGATCACGGCCGATCCGGCGAAAGCCACCGGCGTCGACGGTGCGGTGAAAACCGTTTCGGGATGGCCGGCCGGACAGTTCTTCTTGGTGCTGGCCGCGATAGGCCTTGCCGCGTATGGCATCTACTGCTTCGTCATGGCGCGGTACGCGCGAATGTGACGGCTAGGCCCCGACCTCCCGCAGGGGAGGCCGGGGCTCGGCGTCGGCGGTGCTATCGCGGAGTGTTGGCGCGAATGCTGTTGATGATCTTGAGGAGTTCGCCGCGCTTGGACGGCGGTCCGTCGAGCTGGGCGAAGGCGATGCCGGCCTCGCCGTCCGCGGTGTGGAACACGTGGGCGACTGCGACGCGGACCTTGCGAACGCCATTGAGGGTGCCGGATTGCTCTGCGTACCAGGTGGTGTCGTCGACGGCTCGCCACGCTTCACGATCGACACGCACCTGAGAGGTGACGCGCTTGACGTCGGTGGTGGTGCACCGCGTCGCGGCGCACTTCTGGTAGGCCACCACGCCTCCGGCCGCAGTCGTCTTCGAGGTGTTCTCCTCGAAACATGTTGCCTCGCCGGTGGCCGAGACAGCCGACGATCCGGCGCCGCACGACCAGTCATCGGGAATGCCGAAGGTGTACTCGATGCCCGCGAAGTCGTCGGAGATGACGTACGGACGATCCGCCGCGCTGAAGTTGCTGCCCTTGACCGGTCCCGTGCCGCCGTCGACGCCGCGCATCGGTAGCGACGGGTAGCGCCCATCGGTATCGGCGTGGGCGTTCGACGCGACCCCCGCGGTGGCGAGGAGTGCCGCGATACCCGCGAGCAGGGCAAGCATGATACGTCGGATGGCGGTTGTACGGAGCGGTGTGGTCTTCACGTTCTCGGGTTCCTCTCGGGGGCTTCTCGTAAGCAAGTACCGATTGGATGCGGCCGGACCCAGAGAATGTTCCGCCCGGGTTTGCGGTACCTGACTGTGACACCGAACTGGGACACCGAACTGGGACACCGAACTGGGACACCGAACTGGGACACCGAACTGCCACAATGGAGCACGATGTCCACCACGATTCCGCCCGTCCCCGCTGACCTGCGCCTCGTCGTCACCGACCTCGACGGCACCCTGCTCGACGACGCCAAGCACATCCCCGACGACCTCTGGCCGCTGCTTGACGAGCTGACCAGCCGCGACATCGTATTCAGTCCGGCCAGCGGACGGCAGGCCGCGACCCTGCTCCACCAGTTCGGGGAGGCGATACCCGGGCTGATCGTGATCGCCGAGAACGGTGCGGTGGTGGCGCGGCAGAACGAGATCCTGCGGTCACAACCGCTTGCCCCGAGTACCGCCGACGCGGTCCTCACGCGCGCACGAGCGCTGCAGTCCGACGGCGCCGACATCGGGGTCGTGCTGTGCAGCCCGGAGATCGCCTACGTCGAGCGGTCCGATGAGCGGTTCCTCGAACAGATCCGCCCCTACTACTACGCGAACACCGTCGTCGACGACCTCGCCGCCATCGA
>NZ_DLSO01000153.1:16896-17217 GCF_002500165.1 Gordonia sp. UBA7860
CGACGACCTCGCCGCCATCGACGCCGAACTGGTCAAGGTGGCGGTCTACGACTTCGACGGAATCGAAGACTCCACCGCCCCGCGATCTCGGCACTGCAGATCGATGCCGAAGTCGTTGTGTCCGGACAACATTGGCTCGACGTGATGACCCGCGGCGTCGACAAGTCGCAGGCCGTTCGGGCAGTGCAGAGTCGGCTCGGTATCAGTCCGGCGCAGACAATGGTCTTCGGTGACTACCTCAACGACCTCGGGATGCTCGGCACCGCCGACTGGTCGTACGCGGTTGCCAACGCGCACCGCGACATCCTCGACGCCGCGCGC
>NZ_DLSO01000151.1:0-15933 GCF_002500165.1 Gordonia sp. UBA7860
CGCGATCTGTTCATCGACGGCGGCCACCACCTCCGGCGGGAAGCCCGGCCCGCGCACCAGGTCGGTGCGTGAGATGACCAGTCGCGCTTGCTCGATCGAGATGATCCCGTCGCGTAGACAGCCGAACACCTGTGGCAGGTCATCGCGTAACACGATCGCCTCGTCGATCATGCGTTCAGCCTGCGGACGTGACACCGCGAAGATCCCCGAGATGCGTGCCGCCGCATCGGAAAAGCCGTCGACGATCAGGCCATCCGATTCGGCGCGCTCGACGACCAGCCTGTCGTAGAGCACTCCGATCGACTGATACCGCGCCCACGCCAAAAACGCCTCACCACAACGTAATCGGGTCAGACCCTCCAACACAGCAACCGTGTCCGAACCATCGGGAGCGGCGGGATCGACACCACCCAACAACCCGAGCGGCAGATCCTTCGCCCAATCCGACAGAACAGCACCGGACATCGAATCGAACCCTTCCGAATCACCAGCTCCCGCACCAGAACCTGCGCCTGGGCCAACTGAGTTGATCGACATCCAACACCCCCTCGCACTCGCCGAATCGAACGTTTGTACCCATACTACGGGCAGACACCGACATAGATGAGCGCTTCGAGTTCGCAGAACAGATCTGTGCATAAACCATTGCGAGGCCACACTTTTCAGCGACAGTCAACGTTGCAGTATCGGAGTTCTGCCTTCACAGTGGACGCCACATCACCGACCAAGGAGAGCGGCCCCGCTGGTGGATACAGATCAGACAAGAACACAGCAGATCGCACATGAACAGCTCGCAATCGATGCAATGTACGACCGACTCGATGCCGAGCAGAACGAGACCCTCGCCACCCGAGCACGCACACTGGCATCTGGGGCCGATGAGCCCGAGATGCGAGTAGCCAGAGATGCCGAGCTCAACCGGCTGGACGCCAGGTTGCAACGACGTCGAAGCGCAGAGAGATCACTGTGTTTCGGACGTATCGACATGACCGGTGACGGCGCGTCCCTGCACATCGGGCGGGTAGGCCTCCAGTCCGCGTCAGGCAGCACACTCCTCGTCGACTGGCGCGCCGAGGCCGCTCGACCCTTCTACGAAGCGACGACGAAATCCAAACTGGGAGTGCGACGCCGACGCCATCTGCGCCTCAGCGGTCGTACGGTCGTCGATGTCACCGACGAGATACTGGATGGCACCACGCAGTCCGAGAACGACGTCGTCGGCGATGTCCCGCTCACCGCGGCGCTCACCGGTGCGCGATCGGGCCGCATGCACGAGGCAGCAGCTACCCTGCAGGCCGAACAGGATCAGATCGTCAGGTCGCAGCATCGCGGAATCGTCGTCGTCGACGGCGGCCCCGGGACCGGAAAGACGATCGTCGCACTCCACCGAGCCGCATACGTGTTGTATGCATTTCCCGCGATTGCCGATCGAGGCGTGCTGATCTTCGGTCCCAACGCGCGATTCCTGTCCTACATCTCCGACGTCTTGCCGTCACTGGGTGAGAACGACGTCGACATGGCCACCGCAGCCGATCTCGTCTCCGTCGCAGTCGGACGACGCGAACCCGACGACGTCGCACGGGCGAAGGGGCGCAGGTGCTGCGCCGACGAAATCGCGCGCAGGGTCGAAGTCGCGCAACCGCACGGGGTGTCGCTGCGCGTGCGCACCGAACACGGGACCGTCGTCGTCGATTCCGAACGTGTCGACGACGCCCGACGTCGCGCACTCCAAGGAGACGTGGGCCACAACCCCGCGCGAAAGATCTTCATCGAGTACCTGGTCGACGAGGTCGTCGATGACCTCGAAAGACAGACGGCACAAGAGATCTCCGATTTCGAGGACGAGATCAAGGTCGCGTTCGGTATCGACCTCGATCGCATGTTCCCGAGTGCGCACAGCGATGGAGACGACAACACCGCGCACTCAGCCGGACTCGACGAGATCGACTGGGACCTGATTCGCGACGAACTCCTCGACGATGCCGGGATTTGCCGCACGGTCGACCTCGTCTGGCCACGACTTCGACCGGAACAGGTTGTCCGCGAGCTGTTTCAAGACGAGACCACCGCACGCCGGATGCTTCCAGATCTCGCAGAACACAGCCTGGGATCTGTTTCATCGAACGCTGAATCCGGCTTGACGGAAGCTGATCTCGCACTTCTCGACGAGGCTCGTACACGACTCGACGGGCCGCCCGACACTACTTACGGCCATATCGTCGTCGACGAGGCACAGCACCTTTCCGAGATGCAGTGGCGGATGCTCATGCGCCGCTGCCCGAACCGTTCCATGACCATCGTCGGAGATCTGGCCCAGGCGGGACCAGCCACCACCATCACGACATGGAACGACGCACTGGAGCCATTCGTCTCCGACCGCTTCGTCCATCACACCCTGACGATCAACTACCGCACAACCGCCGAGATCCTCGACACGACCGCCCCGCTGCTCGCGCGCATCGCGCCCTCACAACGACTTTCGCGGTCACTGCGCAATGGGGAGCAGCCAGTCACGGTCGCGGTGGCGGGAGTCGACGTCGACTCCACCGTCGATGACCTCATCGCCGAGCTTCGGTCCTCTCATCCCGGCGAACTCATCGGCATCATCGCGGAATCACGACGAGCCGCTCTCATGGGTGCGCAAGCCACGGACCCGGACGTGAAAACCCTGGATCATTTCGGAGGTGATGTGGTCGTCGTTCCAGCATCCGAAGCCCGGGGGCTGGAGTTCGACACCGTACTCGTCGTGGCTCCCGACGAAATCGAATCGTCCGGGGCGGCCGGTCTGCGCGATCTGTATGTCGCACTGACCCGGGCAACCAAGCGCGTGATCACGATCGCGCGGCTCGCGACATAGATTCATCGAGCGCAACTGACCAGATCCTGGGCGTGCTGTGTCCGATTCACGGACGCGCGGCGAGTGTGCGCACCTTCACGGAGGAACCGGCCTCGCCACGAAGAACGTGCAATTGGGACGGTATCCGCGCACGCAACTCGTCGACGTGACTGACCACACCGACAACCCTGCCGCCGGAACGCAATTCGTCGAGCACCCCCATCACCAGATCGAGCGACTCCGGATCGAGTGTGCCGAACCCCTCGTCGATGAACATGGTGTCGAGCACCCGACCACCCGATTCCGCGGACACCACATCGGCGAGGCCGAGTGCCAACGCGAGAGAAGCGAAGAAGGTCTCGCCGCCCGAGAGTGTCGTCGCGGCACGCGTGACCCCCGTGTACTCGTCGCGCACCTCGATGCCGAGACCGCCGCGACGCCCCCGCGGCCCTCCGGCGTCGGAGTGTGCGAATTCGTAACGGCCCGAGGACATCTGACGAAGCCGATCCGACGCCGCGACCAAGACCTCTTCGAGGCGTGCCGCGAGAACATACGACCTCAGTGTCATTCGCTTCGCGTTCTGCCCTCGGCCACTGACCAACTCGGCGAGATCGTGAATCTCCTTCTGTCGCGCACGAATCGGCTCGAAGTCGGTCAGCGCCTCCCAATAGAGGGTGACGTGATCGGCGAGGCTGGTCGCTCGACGCGCGGAGACCGCCGCGGCACCGGACGCGGCATCGCACCGGGCGCGCACCGCTGTGAGCGTGGTCTCTAGGTGTGCGAGGTCGACGGGCTCGGCCGCCAGCGCCGAACGCACGTCGTCGTCGTCCAACGTGCCCTGCGCCTCGACCCTCAGGCCGTGCGCCTTGCGCAGCGACGACTCCCAGGTCGCCATCTGCTCATCGGTAGCCATCGCTGCTCGCACCGCGGCTTCGTCGGCGAACTGCGCTTCGGAGCACGCGGATGCGGCGCGCTCCGCCGATCGTGTCAGTCGCTCACCAACACGGCGCACCTCCGCTCGCGCGTCTCGCAAAGCTGAAGCGCACCTACACAACTCGGTCAACTCGGCACGGCGTCCGCTGACATCGCCCCGGCCTCCGGTTGCAGTCGAGACCTCCGCGTCGAGCGAGTCGAGTTCGCGACGCAGAGAGTCCAGGCGCACGGCCCCCGCCGCGCGCCGCTCCTGAATCTGCGATCGTTCGGCCTGCCAGGTGTTGGCCTGCCCATCGAGTTCGTCGACGACGCGCTGCAACTTGTCGACCGACGCCGCGGCGTGTTCGGCCTGCGTGAGGCGCTTGACCGTATCGTCGCGATCAGCGCGTACGGATTCTCGAATCGCGTCGCCGATCAGCTTGTCCAGATTGGCTTTTCGCTCGCGATAGGTATCCAGCGACGAGCGCGCACGCGTCAACTCGGCCGAGGCGCGATGTTCGATGTCGGCAGCCGCGGCCTCGTCGGCGTCGCCGACATGATCGCCCGGATCGCTCGTCGTCGGTGCCGGGTGTTCGCGCGAGCCGCAGACGGTGCACGGTTCGCCCTCGACGAGTTGCGACGCGAGCTCGGCCGCCATCCCCGCCAAGCGACGTTCGCGAAGGTCGAGGAATCTGGTCCGTGCATCGTTGTACGCCGCGTGTGCGTCGTTGACGGTCTGCTCGGCACGATGGAGAACGACGTCGAGCTTGTCGCGCTCATCCATCGCCTCGAGAATCGAAGTCTGCTGTTCCCGCTGGTTGCGCAAGGCCTCGACCCGGGCACGCTGGTCATGCGCATCCTGCAGCGCACGCGCTGCCTCGCTCCGGTGCCCTGGCAGGGCTGCCAGCGCGTCGTCGAGTTCGACGGTGCGGTTGTCGGCCGCCGAGACCTCGGCCTCAGCGGCGCCGATCGCATCGATCAGCGTGGGACGTTCGAGTGCCCTGCGCACCAACGGTTCGAGCCGACCCGACTCCGCCGCCCACGTGTCGATCGCGCTGGCCAACTCGGCGTCGTCGCACTCGCGCAACCACGCAGCCTCCGAACGCTCCAACACGGCCGATTCCGCTGCCGCACAATGCTCGTCTGCAGCGCGCGCACTGTCGATCGCCTGCCGGTGATCGGCGAGCACGGGGACTACCGGTGCAGCGCGACGTGCAGCGGCAAGAGCGCCTTCGGCACGATCGAGATCCGGCTTGGCGGCGTCGAGCTGATCGATGCGCGAGCGCGCGGAGAGTCCGCGCTGCCTGTCGTGCATCATCTTTCTGCCGCGGTCGTATGACTGCTGCGCGGCGTCGAGTTCGCCGCGCACCTCTGCCAACACCGTGGTGTCGCGGCGTTCTCCATCGCGGGCGTCGTCGAGGCACTTCTGGGCCCAGGCCATGTCGGGCTCGATGGGGGTCTCAGCGCCGGAGAGGGCCCCGATCTGCGCGGCGATGCGGTCGATCGACGCCGCCTTCGCCTCGACGGCCACCGCACTCTCTCGTGCACGTTCACGCAGCCAGTCCTCGACGTCGCCGAATCGCTCGGTGTCGAAAAGCCTCTCCAACAGCGCTTCTCGTTCTTCGTTGGGCGCCCGGAGGAATCGCGAGAAGTCGCCCTGTGGAAGAAGCACGACCTGGAAGAACTGCTCGGCGCTCATGCCGAGGAGTTCACTCACGGTCTCGCCGATCTCGGGCAACCGGGTGAGTGCCACCCCCGACCCGTCGACCCACTCGAGCGTCGCCTTCGCCTGGACCTTGGTGATTCCGGTCCCCCGCTTCTTGGGTCGCTGATACTCGGGCGACCGGATGATGCGGAAACGGCGACCGTTGATCGTCGCTTCGACCTCGACCTGCGGAACCTGTTCTGCCGGAGCATGATCGGAATGAAGGCGTTTGGCCTCGTTGCGGGCGCCGGGCACCCTACCGAAAAGCGCGAACGCGACGGCGTCGAGCACCGTCGTCTTGCCCGCACCCGTCTGCCCGTGCAGCAAGAACAGGCCGTCGGCTCCGAGCGCGTCGAAATCGATCACCGTATCGTCGGCGAAGGGTCCGAACGCGCTCATGCGCAACCGATGAAGTCTCATGCCGACTCTGCCACCTGGTGAGTCTGAGCCAGCGCGTCGATCTCGAAGAGCGTCAACGGCTCAGACGATGCGACCTGTTCCGGCTCGCCGACGACAGCGCGTAGCGCACTCTCCACGAGCGCGCGCTCACGGGCAGTCGGCTCGTCGCGGACATCGGTGACGAAAGACGTGATGATCTCCGCATCACTGCGGCCGCGTACCCGAGAGCGATAGTCGACGCTGCTCTCGGCATCGGGACGCTGCCACTGTACGTGAACGGCGTGCGGAAACCGTTGCCGCAGAACGCGCATGGCATCGACCGGGCGGACGGCATCGGTGAGCGTCGCTTCGACGTAGTGATCTTCGGCAACCGCCAGCGACTCGTCGGCCAGCAACTCGTCGAGCGTGCCGCGCAGCGACGTGAGACCGCGCACGACCGGTAGATCGTGGCGACGGACGTCGGACACGCCGTCGGCGTCGAGGTCGACGATCCACACCCCTTTGTGGTGTGTGTTCTCGCCGAACGAGTACGGGATGGGCGATCCGCTGTAGCGAACCGTTGGCGTGAGTTCCTGCGGCGAGTGCAGGTGGCCGAGCGCGACATAGTCGACCCCTGAGAACACCTCGGCCGCAACGGTTTCTACTCCCCCGACGCTGATCGAACGCTCGGATCCGGTGGCGAGCCCGCCGACAACGAACGCGTGCGCGACGACCACCGAGCGCGCATCGCGCGCGGCGAGGTCGGCGCGGATGCGTTCCATCGACGCGGTGAGCACGTCGGAGTGTCCGCGCGCGTCTTCGACGCCGAGTTCGGTTCGGGTGACTTCGGGTTCGAGGTACGGGATTCCATAGATCGCCACGTCTCCGTGCTCGTCGGAGAAGACGATGGGGTCGTTGATGGACGCCACCGAGGTGCGCAGATGCAGGCCACCGGCCGCGGCGAAGCCCGACCCGACACCGAGGCGCGTCGGCGAATCGTGGTTGCCGGAGGTCACGACGATCGCGGCACCGGCGGATGCGATCGCGGCGAGGCCGTCGTCATAGACACGCACGGCGTCGGCAGAAGGCACCGATCTGTCGAACACATCTCCCGCGACCACGACGACGTCGACCGATTCCGCGGCGACGACGTCTGCGAGGTGACGCAGCGACGCGCGCTGGTCATCGAGCAGGTCGGCGCCGTGGAAGGTTCGGCCGATATGCCAGTCGGAGGTGTGCAGGATTCGCATGGGAAACACCGTACGATCTGCCACCGACAGAACCGGGGAGGCGCGTCAGGCCTGCCCGGTCGTCGGAGGTCGTGAACCCGTCAGGCTGCGCCCGCCTCCTCCACCGCGCCTTCGGCTCCCGCCGCGGCCTTGACATCACCTACCGGCGGATACGAGCGCTGTCCGGCCGGTCGCTTGAGGAACAGCGTCGCGACCACACCGATCAGCAGTGCCGCCGCGGGCAGATACAGCGTCTGGCCCATCGCGAGCGCGAACGGCTCACGGACAGGATGACCGAAGACCTCGATCGGCAACTGCTTGGCGCTGTCGTTGTTTGACGCCGTGTCCATGCCGGGCAACTCCGCAGCGAGCCTCGTCTGCATCAACGCACCGACAGCGGCGGCGCCGATCACCGAGCCGATCATTCGGGTGGTGTTGTAGACGCCTGCACCGGCACCCGCCTGGTACCAGGGAAGATCACGAGTCGCGGTTGCCGCCAACGGCGCCCAGATGCCCGCAGATGCGATACCCATCAGCGCCAGCGGCAGGATCAGTTGCCACACAGGGGTTGCCGACCGCGCGATACTGCCCATCCAGAACAGCGAGATCGATGCCAGGAACAGACCCGTCGAGATGATGAGGCTGGGATGCACACGGTCGAGGACCCGCCCGACGATCGGCGCGAGGATTCCGGTGAAGATCGCCATCGGCACCATGACCAGCGCCGATTGCGTCGGTGTCATGCCACCGACGAGTTGCAGGAAGAACATGGCCGGAATCATCTGACCGGAGATCGCGAAGCCCATCGAGGCGATGCCGATGTTGGACAACGAGAAGTTGCGCCGACGGAACAGCGAGAGCGGAACCAGCGGTTCGGTTTTGACCCTCGACTCCCAGTAGATGAAGAGCGCGAACACGACGACACCCATGATGATGAGCGTCCAGATCCACGGAGCCCAGTCGTACTTCTCACCGTCTTGAATTCCGAACACCAAGGCGGACAGACCGATTGCCGATAACACCACACCGACCCAGTCGAAGGAATGGTCGTGCTTGTCGACCTCGGGCACGAGCACGGCCGCGAGGATCAGACCGATGATGCCGACGGGGAGATTGACGAAGAAGATCCACTCCCAACCGAGGTTGTCGGTCAGCACCCCGCCGAGCAGCGGACCGACCAGCGTTGCCACACCGGCGACGGTGCCCCAGACACCCATTGCGGCACCACGCTTTTCGGGCGGGAAGATGCGTTGGATCATGGCCATCGTCTGCGGCGTGATGAGCGCGGCTCCGACACCCTGCAGTGCACGTGCCGCGATCAGCTCGCCGATCGAGCCGGAGAACCCGCACCAGACACTCGCGGCGGTGAACACCACGAGACCCACCTGATAAACGGTCTTGGGTCCGTACTTGTCGCCGAGCCTGCCCGTGATCAGCAGCGGCACCGCGTACGTCAACAGGTACGCGCTGGTCACCCAGACGATGCCGTTGACATCGGTGTCGAGCGCCGCACGGATCTGCGGCTGCGCGACAGCAACGATCGTCATGTCGACGAGGATCATGAAGAAGCCGACGCATAGGGACATGAGCGAAAGCCACGGTCGGTTGGTCACCGACTTGAATGCCGGAGCGGTCATGAGTTCTGCACTTTCTGTGCTGTGGACGAAATCTTGGTTGGGGACGAATTCTTGGTTGGGGACGAATTCTCGGTTGGGGACGACTTGTGAGTTGGGGACGAAGCGTCGGATGGAGATGAACTCGGTGATTCTGGTGTGGTGGCGTGCTTTGAAAGCCACCCCGAGCCGGGGTCGTCGATCCACTCGATGTCGTTGTGACGCAGGCGTCGGACAAGATCGACAAGCCAGTCGATCTGAGTCTGCAGAGTCGCCAAACGGCACCCGACGTCGAGATAGAACATCTCGACGGCTCCGCGAGCGAGCGCTGCCGCCGCTGCCGCCTCGACCCGTTCCCGATCGGCACGCATCGCATCGATACGCCGTTCGAGTAGTTCGACGACCCGTTGCCGCGGCAACGAATGCGCCTCGGACAAGGCGAGGTAGAGCTCGGGGTATTCGACGGGGTGACGTTCGAGGATTGCCTCGAGGCTCGCGGCTAGCGCCGCTCTGCCCGTGTCGGTGATCGCATAGACGGTCCGCTGCGGTCGGTTGCCTTCTTTACGAACCTCGACGACCTCGATGAGTCCGTCGACGGCTAGGCGGTCGACGGTGTGATAAAGCGTGCCCGGACGAATCTTGGTCAGGCGGTCTTCTTCCCGCTCGATCGTGGTCTGGAACATTTCGTACGGGTGCATGGGCCGTTCAGCAACCAGGCCGAGTACCAGGATGGCCTGCGGAGCCAACGGACATTTCGCAGTCACGTCGTCTCCCGTCTCCCAGCCAAATATTCCGTGTGGAATATACCGCGCCGAATAACTGGTGCCAACCGTCGGTGGCGATCACTACTGTGGAGCCATGAGCCAGGTCCAGTCAGACACAGAAGCCCAGTCCGGCACGCAGGCGTCCTATGTCACCAGCGGACAGGAGTTCGTCCGCGACACCCAGTACATCGAGACCCGCATCACGCGCGACGGTCGCGACGGCTACCCCGTCGAGGCAGGACGGTATCGACTCATCGCGGCGCGGGCATGCCCCTGGGCCAACCGCACGCTGATCGTCCGACGACTCCTCGGTCTCGAGGATGCGATCTCGTTGGGACTCTGCGGTCCCACTCACGACAAGAACTCATGGACGTTCGACCTCGATCCCGGCGGCGTCGACCCGGTCCTGAAGATCCCGCGCCTGAAAGACGCGTACGAGAAGCGCTTCCCCGGTTACCCCAAGGGCATCACCGTTCCGGCGATCGTCGACGTCCCCAGCGGCGAGGTCGTGACCAACGACTTCAAGCAGATCACCGTCGACTTCGAGGTCGAGTGGTCCGACTATCACCGTGAGGGAGCACCTGACCTCTACCCCGAGCACCTACGCGACGAGATCGAATCCGTCAGCAAGGGTGTCTACACCGAGGTCAACAACGGGGTGTACCGCTGCGGATTCGCCGGCAGTCAGGAGGCGTACGACAAGGCCTACGACCGGCTCTTCACCAAACTCGACGAACTGACCGAGCGCCTGGCATCGCAGCGTTACCTGGTGGGCGACACCATCACCGAGGCCGACGTCCGGCTTTTCACGACCCTTGCGCGATTCGATCCCGTCTATCACGGGCATTTCAAGTGCAATCGGAGCAAACTGTCGGAGATGCCGGTGCTGTGGGCGTACGCGCGCGATCTGTTCCAGACCCCGGGGTTCGGCGACACCGTCGACTTCACCCAGATCAAGCAGCACTATTACATCGTCCATCGCGACATCAATCCCACCGGGATCGTGCCCGACGGCCCGGACCTGCGGAATTGGCTCACGCCTCACCATCGCGACGAACTCGGGGGCAGCCCCTTCGGAGACGGAACGCCACCACCCCCACCGCGGCCGAATGAGGTCGTGCCAGAACAGGATTGGGTACCACTGACATGACCGAAGCCAAACGAACCGATCAGAAGCCTCCCGCGAAGGCGGTCGAGGTGACCGGGGGCCTGCTGGACAAAGCCCAACGCCTCCAGGCTCCGGCGGTCAAGAAGTACGTGAACGCACTGCGTAAGGCGCATCCAGACGAGTCGCCCGAGCAGATCATCCGGCGGCTGGAGAAGCAGTTCCTGCGCACGGTGATGGGTTCGGGAAGTGCCGTCGGTGCAACCGCGGCGATCCCCGGCGTCGGGACCATGACCGCGCTCGGCGCGATGACAGGTGAGACGGTGCTGTTCCTGGAGGCCTCGGCGTTGCTGGCCCTCGCGATCGCCGAAGTGCACGGAATCGGCGTCGAGCAGTCCGAACGGCGAAAGACGCTCGTGTTGGCCGTCGCACTGGGTGAGGAGGGCGTCGCAGCGCTCGGACGCCTCGTCGGCACCCGCGGCGGCGCACTGCGTCGACTCGGAACCGCAGCCATCCCGGGTGGCGGCCTCGGCAAGCTGAACACCACATTGATGAACAAGATCGTCAAGAAGTATGCGATCAAACGAGCACCGCTCATCTTCGGCAAGCTGATGCCCGCAGGCATCGGAGCCGTGGTCGGCGGTGCAGGCAACCGCGCACTCGGACGTCGCGTCGTCCTCAACGCACGTGAGGCGTTCGGTCCCGCGCCGAAGTCGTGGCATGGCGATGTCGTCGACGGCAGCGTCGTCACCGAACCCGGTCTGCCCGCCGGGGATCGGTGACCGGCTCCCTCACGGACAGCCCGGCTCCGACGCGAGATGCCCCACCCACCGACACCCCGAGGCCCGCGCAGCCGACCGGCTGGATTCGTCGACTGGCCACTGAGTGCTGGCGACATCGCAGATTGGTGGTCGTCACCCTCGCGGTGACTCTGGTTGCCGTTGCCGTCGACCTCGTCGCGCCCCTGCTGGCCAAGGCTGCGATTGATCACGCGACCGGAGCGCAACGCGGCGGCGCGACGATCTCGGTGGTAGTCGCGGCGCTGCTTGTGTTGGCGGTCGTGCGTTACGCCTGTCAGTTCGGGCGCAGGCTCACCGCGGGACAACTGTCGATCAGCGTGCAGAATGCGTTGCGACTCCGCCTGATGCACACGCTGCTGCATCTCGACGGTGCCGCTCAGTCACGCATCAGCACGGGACAGGTTGTCTCGCGGTCGATTTCGGACCTGCAGATCGTGCAGGGACTGCTGGCCGTGGTCCCGTTGTCGGCGGGTGCCGCGGTTCAGGTGGTGATCGCGATCGGGATCATGGCCTATCTGTCGCCGCTGCTGACGGTCGTCGCGTTGAGCATCATTCCCGTCGTCGGAATCGTCGTCTTCACCACGCGCAGAAAGCTTTTCGCCGCTACCTGGTCGGCGCAGCAATCTGCGGCCAACGTCGCACAGCACGTCGAGGAGACCGTGACCGGCGTGCGGGTGGTCAAGGGATTCGGTCAGGAGTCGCGCGCCGTCGACGAACTCGTCGGCCTCGCGCGCGACCTCTATTCAAAACGCTTGCGCGCAGCCAAGATCAACGCGCGGTTTGCCCCGACCATGGCGGCGATACCCCAGTTGGGCATGGTCGCGGTCATCGCTCTCGGCGGGTGGCTGACGTTGCGCGGCACCATCACCGCGGGCACCTTCCTCGCGTTCGCGACCTACGTCGCCACGATGACGTCACTGGCACGCCTGCTGACCAACGTCGTGGTCAGTGGACAGTTGGCTCGCGCGGCCGTCGACCGTGTCTACGACGTCATCGACGAACCGACCGACCCCGGCGACCGACAGACCGGCACACTGCCCGACGGCGCTCTCGGACTTCGCTTCGACGACGTCGACTTCGCGTTCGGCGACAAGGCCGTCCTGCACGAGATCGACCTCGACATCGCTCCCGGCGAGTGCGTCGCGATCGTCGGACCACCCGGCTCCGGGAAGTCGACCATCGCGGAATTGACCAGCCGCTACCTCTCCCCGACCGCCGGCGAGGTGTCACTGGTCTCGACCGATGGCACCCACGACGTCGCCACGCTCTCCGCCGAGAGTCTGCATTCCGCGGTCGCCGTCGTCTTCGACGAACCGTTCCTCTACTCCGACACGATCGCCGCCAACATCGCACTCGGCGTTCCCGCCGATGCACGCACGCTGCCAGACGGCTCGCCACACCCACGCCTCGTCGACGCCGCAGCCCGCGCCGACGCGCTCGAGTTCATCACTGCCCTCCCCGACGGATTCGAGACGATTGTCGGCGAGCGTGGCCTGACCCTCTCGGGAGGCCAACGACAACGCATCGCGCTCGCCCGTGCGCTGTACGCCGACCCACGCGTACTCGTGCTCGACGACGCAACATCTGCCGTCGACGCCACGACCGAATCGCGCATCCTGCGTGACCTGCGCAGCGGCGGGGATGCCCGGCCGACGATGCTGGTCCTCGCGCATCGACGGTCGACGCTGATGCTCGCCGACCGGGTGGCCGTTCTCGACGATGGGCGGATCACCGACATCGGAACCGTCGCCGAACTCGATGCCCGCAGTCCGCGCTTCCGTGCCTTGATGACCGGCGTGGTCGTCGAGTCGTCGAGCGCGTTGGTCGCGCAGCGCGACACGACACCTCACGCCGAGCCGACGGCACCTGCGTCGGCCGACGACGCACTCATGGACCGGCTGTGGCCACCGGCCGATCCGGGATCGACACCGGCGGCAGACGTCAGCGCGGCGTCGACGATGTCGCGCATCGCCCCACCACCGGGTCGCGGACCGAGTGGTCGCGGAGGCGGTGTGGCGAGCGCGCTCGGTTCGATGCAGGCGACGCCCGCATTGCTCCGGGCCGTCGACGCCCTGCCGCCCGCCGACGAGGATCCCCGAGTCGACACCGCGTCGGTACGTCGTGAGAACCGACAGTTCAGCCTGTGGGGCATACTCTCGCCGGTCCGCCTGCTGCTGATCACCGCGATCGTCTGCATCTCGCTGGACACGCTCATCGGCCTCGCTTTTCCGTCGTTGGCCCGTACGGTTCTCGACGCCGCGGGCCGCGCCGACGAAGCGCGCCTGTGGGAGGTCGCGGCCTTCGGTGTCGGACTGGTCGCGCTCGGCTGGATCGTCGGCGCCGTGATGACGTTGACGTCGACACGCGCAGGCGAGCGCGTCCTGTTCGGCCTCCGGGTGCGCAGCTACGCGCACCTGCAACGACTCGGCCTCGACTACTACGAGCGCGAACTGTCGGGCCGCATCATGACGCGGATGACCACCGATGTCGACGCGCTATCGACGTTCCTGCAGACAGGTTTGACCTCGGCGATCGTCGCCGTGCTGACCCTCGTCGGTGTCACGGTCGCACTGCTGCTCACCGATATCGAACTCGGACTGATCATCCTGCCCGTGTTTCCGATCATGATCGCCGCGACCATCGCGTTCCGACGGGTCGCCGCGGATGCGTACACCCGCTCGCGCGAACTGGTGAGCGTGGTCAACGCCGACTTCCAAGAGAACATCGCGGGGATCAGAACCACACAGACCTACCGCAACAGCGACATCGCCATGACCCGCTTCACCGATCGCACCGTCGAATGGGTGCGCGCACGAATGCGTTCGCAGCGGGCCATCTCGGTGTACTTCCCATTCATCACGCTGATGTCCGACGTCGCGACGGCCGTGGCGATCGCCGTTGGTGCACATCGCATCTCGACCGGAACGATGCAGGCGGGCACACTCGTCGCCTTCATCCTCTATCTCTCGTTGCTCTTCGGACCGGTGCAGCAGCTCTCTCAGGTCTTCGACGGCTATCAGCAGGCAGTCGTGGGGCTTCGACGCATCGCGGACCTCCTCCGCACACGCAGCTCGCTGGAGTCACGCGAGGATCGGATACCGGTTCCCGCCAACGGTTTCGACGGCGACATCGAACTCGACGACGTCGGGTTCCGGTACACCGGCGCTCATGCCGACGCGCTGCGCGACGTCGAACTGATCATCCCGGCAGGTTCGTCACTGGCGCTCGTCGGTCGCACGGGGGCGGGCAAGTCGACAGTCGTCAAACTGCTCGCCCGCTTCTACGACCCCACCAGCGGTGAGGTGCGCATGGATGGGACCGACATCCGCGACTTCGGACTGCTCGACTACCGACATCGGATCGGGCTCGTACCCCAGGAACCACACCTGTTCACCGGTAGCGTCGCCGAGAACATCGCCTATGGCCGACCCGACGCCGACCGGACACAGATCGCGGCCGCTGCACTCGCTGTCGGCGCCACCGATGTCATCGCCGGACTCGACGGCGGGATGCGCCATCAGGTCGGCGAACGCGGCGGCGGGTTGTCGTCGGGCCAACGTCAACTCATCGCGCTTGCGCGGGCCGAACTAGTCGACCCCGACCTCCTGCTTCTCGACGAAGCAACCGCGACCCTCGACCAGGCCACCGAAGCGCTGGTGCTCGCGGCGGGCGAGACGGTCACCCGCCGACGCACCTCGGTGATCGTCGCCCACCGACTCGCCACCGCGGCGCGCGCCGATCGGATCGCCGTCGTCGACAACGGACGCATCGTCGAGTTGGGAACACACGACGAGTTGCTGTCGTTGGGTGGAAGGTACCGCGCGTTCTGGGATGCAGGTGTCGATCCGGACGTCGACGGTATCGAGCCTGCTCAAGGCGACGATCGCGTCTGACGATCGACGTTGCTCACCAGGGTCGCGGGTCGGGACCGCAACCGGGTGTGACGTCGGCGCGGTCGGTACACGGGGCGCAACGTCGCGCGCGTACCATGAGCAGGTGGTGCGTCGTAATCTTCACAAGGGACTCCACGACGCGAGCGAGCGACCCGACACCAGAGGGAATTGAGGCGAGATACCGCTGTGAGCAGTTCGATATCAGATTTCGGACAAAACACGTGGCTGGTCGACGAAATGTACCAGCAATTCAAGAAAGACCCGAACTCGGTCGACCCGAGTTGGCACGATCTGCTGAAGGACTACAAGCCCGGCGACGATGGTTCGTCCAACGGCACGTCAGCAGCATCTGCGGGGGCATCGTCTGCGGCCAAGTCCACGACCGCAGCGACTACCAAGACCGCATCGACCAAGACCGCGCCCGCGAAGAACACGGCGTCCGGCAACGGATCGGGAACCGCACACAGCAACGGTGCGTCGAACACCGCAGCCCCTAAGAAGACCGCAGCCGCGAGCAGCAACGGCAGCGCCTCGTCGAATGGCAAGGCCGCACCCCGTCAGGTCACTCTCGACCAGGAGCCGACCCCGCGCCCGGCCACCACCAACTCCCCCGCCCGCGAGTCGACCGCCACCAAGGCCGCGTCGGGCCACAGCGTTGCGAGCCGCGACGGATCGTCGCGTTCACAGAAGGCGCCCGC
>NZ_DLSO01000094.1:0-14829 GCF_002500165.1 Gordonia sp. UBA7860
GGGGGGGGCCGGCGGGGGGGCCCCCCCCCCGCCGGTAACGACACGTTGCCGTTGAACCCTCCCCGCCGTCGGGAGGAAGATCCGTGGTCACTTCCCGGTGAACTGTGCCTTGCCCGGTCCGTTGGCGATGAACGAATCCATACCGATCTTGCGATCGTCGGTGGCAAAGAGCGACGCGAACTGCTGTTCCTCGATCTTCAAACCGGTCTCCAGGTCGACGCCGAGTCCCTGGTCGACCGACTTCTTTGCTGCAGCCAGCGCCAAGCTCGCGGCGTTGCGGAACTGCCCGGCCCATGCGAGTGCGGCGTTGTAGACCTCGTCGGGTGCGACGACCTCGTCGACCAGACCGATCCTCAGCGCTTCCTCCGCCCCGACGAAGCGGCCCGTGAAGATCATGTCCTTGGCCTTGGCGGGGCCGACGAGACGCGCCAGCCGCTGAGTGCCGCCGCCTCCGGGAATCACACCGAGCAACGCCTCGGGCACGCCGAGCTTGGCATTGTCGCCCGCGATACGACGGTCGGCGCCGAGCGCCACCTCGAGTCCGCCACCGAGTGCGTATCCGGTGATCGCGGCGACGGTCGGCTTGGGGATCTCGGAGATCGATCCGAGCGCACGCTGCAGGCGACCGGCCACCTTCGACATCTCGGCGAACGTCATGTCGGTCATCTCTTTGATGTCGGCGCCTGCCGCCAGTACCTTGGGTCCGCCGTAGACGACGACGGCCTTGATGTCGGAACGGTCGGTCGCCTCGCGCGCCGCCGCCTCCAACTCGGTCTGGACCTGCCGGTTCAGCGCGTTCATCGGCGGACGGTTGAGCAGGATCGTTCCCACTCCTGGATGGTCGTCAGAGGTCTTGAGAGTCACGAACTCAGGCATGTGTCGAAGGCTACCGTCCAGCGACGCCCAGCCGTGATGTGGGCCACCGCAGACACCCGACGACATACAGTTGGTTCATGGCATCTTCGCCGTCCTCGAAGTCGTCGGCCGGCGAACCCGTCGAACTGTCCGTCGGTGAACGGACGATCCGACTCTCGAGTCCAGACCGGATCTACTTCTCTGAGCGCGGCGAGACCAAACGCGACCTCGCCGACTACTACATGTCGGTCGGCGACGGCATCGTGCGGGCGCTGCGCAACCGGCCGTGCATGTTGCACAGATTTCCCAAGGGGGTCGACGGCAAGAAGGTCCACCAGAAGCGCGTGCCCGCGGGCGCCCCGGACTGGCTGAAGACCACTGAGATCTACTTTCCGCGCTTCGGTCGTACCGCCGACGAGCTCTGTGTGACCGAACTGGGCAGCGTCATCTGGGCGGTGCAGATGTCGACGGTCGAGTTCCATCCGTGGAACTCGCGCTGCTCGGATCCCGAGCTGCCCGATGAATGGCGCATCGACCTCGACCCGATGCCAGAGTGCACCTTTGATCGCGTGCAGCGGGTCGCGCACGTCGCGCACGAGGTGCTCGACGAACTCGGTGTGCGCGGCTTCCCCAAGACGTCCGGCGGACGCGGCATGCACATCTACGTACGAATCCAACCTGAGTGGAGCTTCAACCAATTACGCCGCGCCGCATTGGCTTTCGCGCGCGAGGTGGAGCGTCGAGCACCTGACGAGGTCACCACGACATGGTGGCGTAAGGACCGCGACCCCGCCGCTCTGTTCGTCGACTACAACCAGAACACGCGTGACCACACGATGGCCGCGGCGTACTCGGTACGAGGCAATCCGCGCGCAACGGTCTCGGCGCCGATCCTGTGGTCGGAGGTAGACGCCGTCGCGCCCGACGACTTCACCATCGTGACAATGCCCGCGCGCTTCGCCGAACTCGGCGACCTGCACGCGGAGATCGACGACGTCGCCTACCGCATCGACACCCTGCTGGAGTGGGCCGACCGAGACGAGGCCGATCGAGGAGAGACCGATCGAGCGGGGACCGGCACCGACGACCCGGACGTCGTCGACCTCGACCGCTGAAGACCCGCACGCAGCGGGTTCAGGCAGGGGCCCTCAGAGCGTGATGTCAGGGATGGGCTGGTCGGCGAGCGTCGCCATGTATGCGTCGGAACCGGAGAAGCTCAAGCCGCTCAGCCCATGCCCAGCGCTCACCTCCGGTTCGATCGCCTCGATCGTGCGCTCGGCGGCCAGCAGCTCGTCGACGGTGTCGAACCGGGCGACCTCGGTCAGCTGAGACCAGGTCGGCGGCAGGAGGAAGTGCTTGCCCTCAGACCAGGCCGCGAGAGCGTCGGCCGCGCCGGCCCACCGCGCGACGTCGGCCTCCGACGTCGCGTCGTCGGCAATCTGCCCCTCGGGCATGGCCGCGAGGAAGAAGCGGGTGTCGTAACGTCGCTTCTCGTTCTTCGGCGTGATCCAGTGCGCGAGCGGACGCAATAGGTCGGCGCGCAGCGTGAGGTCGTGGGCGCGGAGGAACTCGGCAAACGAGATCGTCTTGTCGACCAGCTTGCCGCGTTCGTCGCGCAGCGTCGCCGGGTCGGCGAACGACCCATCGGGCCGCGACGCGAGCAGCACACCGCACTCCTCGAACGTCTCGCGAACCGCAGCACAGACGAGGGCCTGGGCGAGCTCTTCCGTGGTGCCCAACTGCTGTGCCCACCAGGCCGCGTCGGGGCCGGTCCACGCGAGATCGGCGTCGGCATCACGCGGGTCGACGCCGCCACCGGGAAAGACCGTCATCCCACCGGCGAACGCCATCTGCTTGACCCGACGCTGCAGAAAGACCTCGATGCCGCCGTCAGCGTCGCGCGCCAGCACGACCGTCGCGGCGTCGCGCAACGGCGCGACCGTCTCCGCATGGGCTGTCGCGGCGTCTGTATCGGTCATGTCGATCTCCTGCTCTGTGCCGACTGGTATGTGGGCCGACCGGTATGGGCCGACCGGGTATGGCCAACTCCTACGTGGGCCACCACCTGTGGTCCGCGTCACCGAATCGACACTATCGCTGCTACCCGGCGGCCCGTCGATGGGATCCGGCACGACGCGAACGACGCGCGAAGAAGCGGGAGCCGTCCTTGGTCAGCGTGATCTGCTGACGGAAGGTGTCGGAGAGGTTCTTGCTCGTCAGCACGTCGCCGAGGAGGCCCTGCGCGACGACGCCGCCTTCGGAGAGCAGCATCGCGTGGGTGAAGCCGGGCGGAATCTCCTCGACGTGGTGGGTGATGAGCACGGTGGCGGGCGCGTCGGGGTCCTGCGCGAGAATCGACAGCCGGTCGACGAGTTCCTCACGACCGCCGAGGTCGAGGCCCGCGGCGGGCTCGTCGAGGAGCAGCAGCTCGGGGTCGGTCATCAACGCGCGAGCAATCAGCACTCGCTTACGCTCGCCCTCCGACAGCGTGCCGAATCTCCGGTCGGCGAGATGCTCAGCGCCCATCGACTCCAGCGATTCGACGGCCTGCGCGCGATCGACGTCGTCGTAGTCCTCACGCCACCGACCGATCACCGAATAGCCCGCCGAGATCACGACGTCGCTGACGACCTCGTCGTCGGGAACCCTATCCGCGAGGCCGGGACTGCTCACTCCGATGCGCGTCGACAACTCGCGCACCTCGACTCGGCCGAGCTCCTCGTTGAGCAGATACGCGGTGCCCGACGTCGGATGCAGTTCGGCGGCGGCCATGCGCAACAACGACGTCTTGCCCGCACCGTTGGGGCCGATGATCACCCAACGCTCGTCGAGCTCGACCTGCCACGTGATCGGCCCGACAAGCGTCTTGCCACCGCGCACGAGTGTGACGTCACGAAAATCGACGAGCAGGTCCGGGTCCGAGGATGCAGTGTCACTCACCCGTCCCATCGTGCCCTACCGGGCGGCCTCCCGGATGCCCGGACGCGACACTTCGCATCGACGTTTTTGTCGACGTGTTCGCCCACACCGAAACGGCCCCGGAACGGGAATACCTTCGACGCCGCGCTCCTTGCCCTAGGTATGCCCGTTGATCTCTCCATCCTCGATCTCGCCCAGGTCGGTCGCAACGAAACCGTCGCCCAATCCCTGGCCGCCTCAACAGAAATGGCCACCAAAGCCGAGCTCTGGGGCTACCGGCGAATCTGGTACGCAGAACACCACAACATGCGCTCGATAGCGTCGTCGGCACCTGCCGTTCTCATCGCACATGTCGCGGCACACACCTCGACAATCCGCCTCGGCGCAGGGGGCGTGATGCTCCCCAACCACGCGCCGCTGACGATCGCCGAGCAGTACGGCACCCTTGCCGAACTACACCCCGGCCGCATCGATCTGGGTCTCGGTCGAGCCCCCGGCAGCGACCAGCAGACCTTCACCGCGCTGCGTCGTGACATGGCGTCGGCCGACCGCTTCCCATCCGACGTCCTCGAACTCCAGGGCTATCTGCGCGGCGAATCGCGCATTCCAGGAGTCGGCGCGACACCCGGTGCAGGCACCGACGTCCCGCTCTACATCCTCGGTTCGTCGTTGTTCGGTGCACAACTCGCTGCCGCGCTCGGAGTGCCCTATGCCTTCGCGTCGCACTTCGCTCCGCAGGCACTCGAAGAAGCCGTCGCGCTCTACCGTGACCAATTCCAGCCATCCGAGGCACTCGCCGAACCGTATGTCATCGCGGGCGTCTGCGTGATCGCCGACGACGATCCGGATGTCGCTGCAGCGCAGCTCCGCCAGGCCAAGCGCCAACGAGTGACCGCACTCCTCGGTCGCGGTGGCCGGCAGTTCACCGACGACGAAGCCGACGCGATCCTCGAGATGCCACAGGGCGGGCAGATCGACTCGATGCTGACCTATGCGGGCGTCGGCACCCCCGCGGAGGTCCGCGACTATCTCGACTGGTTCGCCGGGCACGCCAACGCCGACGAACTCATCGTCGCGTCGATCGCTCCCGACCGCGACGTGTGGCTGAGCACGCTCGGTCACCTCGCTCCCGCGGTGCAGCCCTCCACGCAGCCGGTGTGATCGATCGAGCGTTTTGGTCATACACACCGTCGTTCTATGTATGATCAACCTCATCACGCCGAGGCCGAGTCGGGCCCGGCAGGCGATGAGGAGTCAGGATGTCCGACCTCAAGGTCCGCAGAGTCAAGTTCGACCTCGCCGGCGACGACATCCCGTTCAACTGGCACCCACAGCGACCCGCCTTCGCGATGCAGTGCAACGTCGTGTCGTTCTTCGCGCCCGGCTTCGAGAAGCTGATAGTGCAGTCGACACGCGAAGCGCTGCCGCTGATGCGCGATCCGGAGATGGTCGACGAAGCAACCGACTACATCAAGCAGGAGGGCCAGCACACGGCGGCGCACCTGGCCCACCTGCGAGCCCTCATCCGTCGGTGGCCCGGACTCAAACACACGATGGACGAGGTCGTCGCCTCCTACGACCGGTTGCTCGCGACAAAGCCACTCGCCTGGCGTCTGGCCTACGCCGCGGTGGTCGAGGCGACCTTCACGCCCTACTTCCGCGTGTTCCTCGACCACGACGACAAGCTGTTCGAACCCGGTGATGAGCGCATTTCCTCCCTCTTCATTTGGCACTTCGTCGAGGAGATGGAGCATCGGAGCTCGGCACTGAGGGTGTACGACGCCGTCCACGACAGTTATCCCTACCGGCTCAAGACCATCGCGGGAGTGGTCAAGCACTTGAACGAGATGCTGAAGATCGTCGGCGACGGCTTTCGTGAGCACGTACCTGTCGGTGAGGGCGGCGAGTTCGCCGACCTGGTCCCGGCAGGGGTCACGTTACGGTCGATGGCCGCCGTGTGGCGGTTCAATCGGACACACGCGGAGTACGACACGACCTACGCCGAGGTACCGCTGCGCGAGATGATCGAGATGTTCGTCGGACTCGTGCGGTCACAGGCACCCGACCACGATCCTCTCTACGAGCGACTCCCCGACTTCGCAGCTCGCTGGTTTCGACGCTACGACGAGGACCCACGAGCGGCCGCGCGCTGGTACTCGGTCGGCGTCGGCGAGATCGCCAAGCGCGTGCCCGACGGCCAGGGCAACGCCGTCGACGCGGCGTCCACGGCGTGAACCGCCCTTAACGGCGCGGTTCGAGTAGCGCGAAATCCGCGAAGTCGAACCCCGGCGCGACGACGCAACTGACGAGCGACGCCTCGTCGCCGACTGCACGCGCGCGTTGCCAATGCCCAGGCGGGACAAGGGCTTGCGGACGCTGCCCCGAGCCCACGTCGGGGCCGACGACCCGGTCTCGACGTCGTTCGGCTCCTCCCCTTCACCGCCGAGGTCGAGTTCCACCGGGGCCCCGCGATGGAAGAGCCACATCTCCGCACCGCGCACCGTATGCCACGACGACTGCTCGCCCGGAAGCAACACGAAGTAGATCGCAGTCGCAGCCACGCGGGTGCCCTCATATCCGAAAAGCAGTGCTTCACAAGGAATCTCGACGCCGCTACGCCAGGTCTCGCGATACCAACCACCCTCGGGGTGGGGCTGCAGGTCCAGTGAACGTGCCCACTCGGGTAGTCGTGACGCCTCGCTCACTTGTCGACCACCTCCGCAATCACGGTGACGGACCCGGGCGCGATCTCGGTGAAACCTGCGTCGCGCACGGCGACGGCCCGCTGCTGAGCATCGGCGGCGAGCAGTCTCTTCCACCGATCTCGATCGGCGAGGCACACCGACAGTGGACACCCGGCGTCACGCCATGCACGAGCCGACGGCTCGTTGAGAAGCTTGACGGCGAGCATCGCCCCGTGGCCGACCTGCGCTGCGAGCTTGCCGACGGTCATCTCGAGGTCGGGATTCACCCAGAGACATACGCCCGCTCCAACAGGCGTCGACGGCAACGACCCGTCGACGTCGGTGCCGCCGATCTGCAGACGAGAGATACGACGGTCGACGTCGCCGACCCGTCCGGGAACGAACGCCCGCGCCTGGGCGTCACCCTCAGTGGCCGTGACACCCCACACCTCTTGTGCCGCAAGCCAATGCGTCCCTCGTGCACGGCGAGCAATCTTGCGGATGCGCGCATCGCACCACGCCGTCATCGGCTCAGACCACGGGCCGTCTGCACCGGATCGGTCATCGAGACAGAGCAACGCGACCGACCGCGCTGCCGCGGTGAGCAACTCGGTGCGGTCGGGCGGGTCGGACTTCTCGATCCGCAACACCATCTGCATCGCGAGCACGTCGGCGGGGTCAACGGGATCATCGGCGCCGCCGACATAGTCGACGAGACGTCGATAGGCCTCGTCGAGGGGATCGACGCCGGACTCCGCAGACGTCATGGCGACGGGACGCGCCGCAACGTTCCGTCCGCGGCGTCGGCGGCCTCGATCTCATCGCGGGTCACGCCGAGGATGAACAGCACCGCATCGAGGAACGGGTGGTTGAGCGCGGCGTCGGCGACCTCACGAAGCGCGGGTTTGGCGTTGAAGGCGATCCCGAGGCCCGCGACCGAGAGCATGTCGATGTCGTTGGCCCCGTCGCCGACGGCGATCGTCTGTTCCATCGGCACGCCGACCTGGTCGGCGAACGCGCGCAGCGCACGCGCTTTACCGGGCCGGTCGATGATTTCTCCGATGACCCGACCTGTCAGGCGGCCGTCGACGACTTCGAGGGTGTTGGCACGGACGAAGTCGAGTTCGAGGTCGTGCGCGAGACCGTCGATCACCTGTCGGAACCCACCGGACACCACACCACAGCGGTATCCGAGGCGGTGCAGCGTGCGGATCGTGGTGCGCGCGCCAGGAGTCAGTTGCAGCGATCCGGCAACCTCGTCGAGAACCCGCGCATCGAGACCCTCGAGCGCCGCGACGCGTTCACGGAGCGATTCGGCGAAGTCGAGTTCGCCACGCATCGCGGCCTCGGTCACCGCGGCGACCTCGGCCTCGCGACCCGCGTGTGCGGCGAGCATCTCGATGACCTCGCCCTGGATGAGCGTCGAGTCGACGTCGAAGACCACTAGCCGCTTGGCGCGGCGTGCGAGTCCGCCCCGCTCGATCGCGATGTCGACCCCGTGCTTGGCCGCCACGCCTGCCAGACCCTTGCGGAGGTCGGCGTCGGCTGCGACGCTGTTGCGTCCACCGACGCTGACCATCAATTCGAGTCCGGTCACCGGGTAGTCGGCGACGCCCCGGATCGAGTCGATGTTGCCGCCCTGGCCTGCCAGTTCGGCTGCGACCGCGCGGAAAGCCTTGGCCGTCACCGGACTGCCGAGCAACACCACCGCGTGAGTCGACGGACGGTGGCCGGCAGGCGTGCCGCCGACCTCGACGATCACGTCCATGCCGATCGACCCCATCGCCTGCTCGACGATGTCCTGAACTTCTTCGGGGTCGGTGTCGACCGAGACCATCACGCCGAGGGTCAGGCGGTCGTTGATGACGACCTGCTCGACGTCGAGCAGGCTCACCTGCTGCGCCGCGAGTGCGCCCATGAGGACCGAGGTGACGCCCGGCTTGTCCGGGCCGGTGACCGTGATCAGGACCGGTGTGGATTGCTCCATCGAGGCGATGTGAGGACCGCGATCAGCGGTCGCGGTCGCCGGATGCCTCGTGGCTGCCGGTGGTCAGCGGATCGCGACGCACATCCTCGGCCACCCTGCTCTCATGCCCGTGGCCGCCACCGACGTGCGCTTCTTCACGCATTCGATCGACCATGTGCGGGTAGTGCAGTTCGAACGCAGGACGCTCGGAGCGAATGCGGGGAAGCTCGGTGAAGTTGTGGCGCGGCGGCGGGCAACTGGTCGCCCACTCGAGCGAGTTGCCGAAGCCCCACGGATCGTCGACGGTCACGACCTCGCCGTAGCGGTAGCTCTTGAAGACGTTCCACAAGAACGGCAGCGTCGACAAACCAAGGATGAACGCACCGACAGTCGAGATCTCGTTCAGGCGGGTGAATCCATCGGACGGGAGGTAGTCGGCGTAGCGGCGCGGCATGCCCTCGTTGCCCAGCCAGTGCTGGACCAAGAAGGTTGTGTGGAAACCGATGAAGGTCAGCCAGAAGTGCCACTTGCCCAGGCGCTCGTCGAGCATGCGTCCGGTCATCTTGGGGAACCAGAAGTAGATTCCCGCGTAGGTGGCGAACACGATCGTGCCGAACAACACGTAGTGGAAGTGCGCGACGACGAAGTAGCTGTCGGAGAGGTGGAAGTCCAGCGGCGGGCTGGCCAGCAGGACGCCGGTGAGACCACCGAAGAGGAACGTCACGATGAAGCCGACAGAGAAGAGCATCGGCGTCTCGAACGTGATGTTTCCCTTCCACATCGTGCCTATCCAGTTGAAGAACTTCACACCGGTCGGCACCGCGATCAGGAACGTCATGAAGGAGAAGAACGGCAGCAGAACCGCGCCCGTCACGTACATGTGGTGCGCCCACACAGCCACCGACAGTGCAGCGATGGCCAGCGTTGCGTACACCAGACCGGAGTAACCGAAGATCGGCTTACGGCTGAAGACAGGGAACACCTCCGACACGATGCCGAAGAACGGCAGCGCGATGACATACACCTCGGGGTGTCCGAAGAACCAGAAGAGGTGCTGCCAGAGGATCACACCACCGTTGGCGGGGTCGTAGAGATGCGCGCCGAACTGTCGATCGACCTCGAGGCCGAGCAGCGCAGCGGTCAGCAGCGGGAAGATCAGCAGGATCAGGACGCTGGTCACCAGGATGTTCCAGGTGAAGATCGGCATGCGGAACATCGTCATGCCGGGGGCACGCAGACAGACGACGGTCGTGACCATGTTGACCGCACCGAGGATGGTGCCGAGACCCGACACGCCGAGACCCATGATCCACAGGTCGGCGCCGACGCCGGGCGAGTGCACCGCGTCGGTCAGCGGCGTGTAGGCGGTCCAGCCGAAGTCGGCGGCACCGCCGGGGGTCAGGAAGCCACCGATCGCGACGGTCGACCCGAACACGAACAGCCAGAAGCCGAACGCGTTCAGACGCGGGAACGCGACGTCGGGCGAACCGATCTGCAGCGGAAGGACGAAGTTGGCGAAGCCGATGACGATCGGTGTCGCGTACATCAGGAGCATCACGGTGCCGTGCATCGTGAAGAGCTGGTTGAACTGCTCCGTCGACAGGAACTGCATGCCCGGATGAGCCAACTCGGCGCGCATGAGCAGCGCCATCAGGCCACCGATCAGGAAGAACGCGAAGCAGGCGGTGATGTACATCATGCCGATCAACTTGTGATCGGTCGTGGTGATCAGCTTGTAGATGAAAGAACCCTTGGGCTGATAGCGCGCAGGGTACGGGCGCGCTGGCACAACCTGGGTTGTGGGCTGGTCTACCGCGGTCACAGATCCTCCTCTAACCGACCGTGAGCTCGGGACGGCAACGAACGAAAAACTACCGCTGGCAATGACACACCGAGCGCTGGTTACCGATCGTAGCCCCTTCGCCCCGGCTGGGCCGAGTGGGTCCTACGATCTGTCGTACAAATTCTCCGGTACAGCCGAAAAGGGCATGTCAGTGCCCATATTCGGCCGCCGACACGACGTGTCGCGCGGTCAATTCCAGTCCCTGCAGAGACGTCACGCAAACCTCCACGGTCTGCCACCAAAGACGGCCGCGCGGCGGTGCTAGGTTGATCTGCGTGTCAGGCGGGAAGCAAAGCGCGGTCAGTAGAGGTCGCACGCGCAAGGTCAGCGTCCACCTCGGCGCCCTCGTCATCGCGGGTGCGCTCGCGATGGGCTTGTCGGGATGCTCCGACGACAACACGGCCTTGACCACGCCCGACGGCAAGACCATCAGCACCTCGACGACGCGCATCGCCGACGTCAACGTGGTCTCACCCGACCGCGATTACAGCAAGACCTGCCTCGCTCCGACGGCGTCGGATGAACCCCAGTCGGACGTCGACCGCATCGTGGTCACCGATCCGTCGCTCCTCGACGCGATTTGCGCACTGGGCATCGGCTCGAAAGTCGTCGCGGTGACGTCTGCGCCCAACAGCATTCCCGCTTACCTCGGTCCACAGCTGACGTCGGTACCCACGATCGGCACCTCGCCCGACGCCGCGGCCATCGGCGCCGCAGCACCCGACGTCGTACTGACCACGCCCGACACCGCGACGGCCGCCAAGGCATTCGGGTCCACCAGGGTGGCCACCATCGAGTCGGGCGACTGGCGCACACAGTTCACCGAGGTCGCCGACGCACTCGACAGGGCGTCGCAGGGACCGCGCCTGCTCGACGAGTTCGACACGGAAGCACGCAAGACCGGCAAACGTATGGACGCCGCCCACTCCCAGGTGTCGTTGGTCCGATTCGGCAACAACTCCGAAGTGATCGCGGGAACCGACAGCTTCGCGGGTCAGATCCTCTCGACCGTCGGGGTGCAGCGGCCGGCGTCACAACGCTCTGCAGGCACCACCGTCGTCACCGACAAGAACTTCAAGGACGCCGACGCCGATCTGATCTATGTTTCCTTCGAGGGTTCGGCAGGTCTCGCACACGGCAAAGAGGTCCTCCTCAGCGACCGCTGGCTGGATATGGGTGCGCCGACCTGGAAACGGGTCCTCATCGTGGACGACGACGTGTGGTATCGCACTTCGGGACTTGCCGCCGCGTGGCTAGTGCTGAACGACGTGAAAGGTTCACTCAATGGCAACTCCGGAAGCTACTGACTCCTCACCCGACGCTCTGGCCGCCAAGGCGCAGGCTCTGCTCGCGCTGCACCAACCCGGCAGTCCCGTCGTGCTTCCCACCGTCTGGGACGCGTGGTCGGCGACGATCGCCGCCGACGCGGGATTCTCCGGCCTGACCGTGGGCAGTCATCCCGTCGCCGACTCGATCGGCAAGTCCGACAACGAGGGTATGACGTTCGACGACCTCCTGACCCGAGTCCAGCAGATCACCGGGGCCACTGCCCTCCCGGTGTCGGTCGACGTCGAATCGGGGTATGGCGAAAGCGCGTCCCGGCTGATCGAGGGGCTGCTCTCGGTGGGCGCCGTCGGGCTCAACATCGAGGACACCGTGCACTCCGAAGGTGGGCGTCTGCGCAGCGCCTCCGAGCACGCCGCGCTCATCGGGGAGTTGCGGGCGGCCTCCGTCGCCGCCGGAGTTCCCGTGGTGATCAACGCCCGCACCGACCTGTTCCTCCGCGCCGATGGCGACGAGTCCGACCGCGTCGAACGCGCAGTGGCACGCCTGCAACTGTGCGCCGACGCCGGCGCGAGTTGTTTGTATCCCGTCGGCCGCCACACCGACGACGTCTACCGCACGCTCACCGCCGAACTCCCGCTTCCGGTCAACGCGATCGGTAACCCGGCAGCCGATTCCGGACGGGCGCACTTCGCCGAGCTCGGCGTCGGACGCATCAGTTTCGGGCCATTCTGGCAGGCCAACCTCGCCGAACGCGCCGTCGAACTGTTGCACGCGTGGCAGTGAACGCCGCGCTCGCATTCCCGACCGAGATCGACCCAGACTGATCGCAAGTGTTCCCGCCGGTGGGCAGCGTCGACAAGGGTCGACCCATGACTGTCACCGACGAGTACCTGGCCAACAACGACGCCTACGCCGCAACGTTCAGCGGCCCGCTGCCCCTGCCGCCGAGCAAGCATGTCGCCGTCGTCGCGTGCATGGACGCACGCCTCGACGTCTACCGCGCGCTCGGCATCAACGAGGGTGAGGCACACGTCATCCGCAACGCGGGAGGCGTCGTCACCGACGACGAGATCCGTTCGCTGACCATCAGTCAGCGGCTGCTCGGTACCACCGAGATCATCCTCATCCACCACACCGACTGCGGCATGCTGACGTTCACCGACGACGAGTTCAAACGCGAGATCCAGAATGAGATCGGTCAGAAGCCCGAGTGGGCTGCCGAATCGTTCCCCGACGTCGAGGAGGATGTCCGGCAGTCACTCGCGCGCATCCGGAACAGCCCGTTCATCACCAAGACGAGTTCACTGCGAGGATTCGTCTTCGACGTCGCGACCGGGCGGCTCACAGAGGTGAGCTGACGGCCACTCACGGCCAGCCGGGCGCCGATTCGACGGTCCCGTCATCAATTGCGGCGACCAGTTGGGCGTGGTCCCGCTCGGTCTGATCGGCATACGCCTGGGCGAAACCGACCACGGATTCCTGGGTCTTGTCCGACTTGCCGAAGTACTCGTCGATCGCCCTGGCGTCACCGCTGCGGGCATGGGCACGAGCGAGAACGTGACCGCATGCGGTGGCGAAGGTCGCGAGCCGTGGCGCAACCGATTTGCCGTCTGGAATGACCTTCCCGTCACGGAACTGCCTGACGTAGAAATCCCATTCGCGGATCGTCGACCATCCGAGGAAGCTGTCCGACGCGCTCTGGATCAGCCGTTGCCCGTTGACCACACGCTGTCCGTGATTGGGATACACGCTGGGGCCGAGGAACTTCTCGTACACCGACGGCGCGGCCTGTTTGATCTGGAAGAACAGCGGGTCACCGGTCTGGTGCTCCTCGCTGAGGGTGAGATAGACACGCATTCCGACGCTCCCGACGCCCACCACCTGCTGCACGACGTCGACGAGATCGAAGCGACGCAGCAACGCCGCGATGTTCTCCCGGATCGAGCCGTAGTAGCCCACCAGGACGTCGTTGAGTACATCGTCGATCTGCCCCAGCCCGTGCGTGCGGTACGGCGGGTCCTCGATGATGGTCCGTCTGCCGTCGACGAGGTGGGTGAACTTCTTCGACGCTCCCCTGTTGGTTCGTTTCTCGGCGCGTTTGGTGAGGTACTTGTCCAGCTGTGCCCCCTCGTCCGGTGCCAGGTATCCCACCAGGTCGTCTGCGGAGACCTTTGCCGACCACACGTCGAGGATCGGCCAACTCGCGTAGGTGGCGATCGACTCGCGGTAGCCGGTGAATCCTGCGCGAACCGCCTTGACTGCCGCCTGCTCGTCGATACCGTTGTCACGGGCGAGGACGACAAGACTCGCGACAAAGCGCAGCAGGTCCCATTCGAACGGCCCTGGGAGCGTCTCGTCGAAGTCACGGAGATCAAAGGCCAGTGTCCGCTCGGGCGTGTTCCACATCCCGAAGTTCAGCACGTGGGCGTCGCCACACATCTGGACGTGAATGTCGGTGTTCGGTCGCGACGCGAGATCGGCCGCCATGACGGCGGCGGCTCCCCGGTAATAGGTCCACGGCGACGCCGCCATCCGCCCATGCCGGATGGGGAGCAGTCGTTGATCGCGAATCTCGTTCTGCGACAAGATGGTTTCCAACGCGTCGTGCCCGCGTCTGGACGGGTCCCACTCCCCCAGCGACGTCCTCGGCACCTTCTTGCGCGCCGCCTTACCCTTCGAGCCCTCTGTAGAGGCGTACTCTGTCGGTCCGGCCGCCAGCGCCGCCGACTGCGTTACCGGCCCGCTCGCGGTGGTGGGTTGGGAGGGAAAGTGCGGCGAGTCGGCGCCGGGCGATCCGGACTCCTGCATGGAAGCGTCGGCTGCATCCGTCGGAGAGGTCATGCAACCAGTGTGGCGCGTGAGACGTCACCTCGCGCAGCTTCGACCACTCTCGACCACGCCGTGTCGTGGTCGAGAGTTAATCTCGAACCATGTCCGCCGTTCCAGATGGATGCTCCGACCTGCCCGAAAACCCCGCCGTCTCGAAACCCTGCCATCTCGACCACCCTGCCGTCTCGACCACCCTGCCGCGTCTTCGCCACGCGTCCGCTCCATGCTGATACTGAATGTCGATCACGCCGACAACACGTAGCGCGCCGCAGGCGCCGGGCTGGCACACGCTGTGGCGACCGGGCATCGGTATGGCCATCTGGCTCGACAACGATGCGAACCTGCCGGACGAACTCGGACAATTGTTGGCAGGTAAGCGTTTTCGACGCGACATCGGAATGATCGCAGCGACCGGGCGCCGCGAGCTCGTCGCCGCGATCACGCTG
>NZ_DLSO01000125.1:0-9848 GCF_002500165.1 Gordonia sp. UBA7860
CGTCGCCGCGATCGAGCAGTGCCTGAACGCCATCGGCGCGGGTGAGATCTACCAGACGTGCCTGTGTCCCCGCTTCACCGGAACCCTCACCGGATCGGCGTGCAGCTTCTTCGCCGATCTCGCAGAGCGCACGCGACCCGCCAAATCCGCTTTCCTACAGGGCGATTGGGGCGCAGTGGCGAGCTTCTCCCCCGAAACCTTCCTGTCCCGACGCGGCGAACGCGTATGGTCGGCACCCATCAAGGGCACGATCGCCGCGGGCGACGACCCGACGCTGCTCGCGGCGTCGTCGAAGGACATCGCCGAGAACATCATGATCGTCGACCTCGTACGCAATGATCTGGGTCGGGTGGCACGTACCGGCTCGGTGCGCGTCGAGAGGCTGCTCGAGATCGTCGGCGCGCCCGGTGTGTGGCACCTGGTCTCGCGGGTCGGGGCCAAACTCCCTCCGGAGATCGGCAATGTGGCCTTACTCGACGCGACATTCCCTCCCGCGTCGGTCACCGGAACACCCAAACTCAGGGCAATGCAACTGCTGACCGACTGGGAGCGCGACCCACGAGGGGTGTACTGCGGAGCCGTCGGATTGGCAGGCCCCGGAGGGTTACTCGACCTGAACGTCGCGATTCGGACCGTCGAGATCACACCCGACGGCTCGATGGCACTGGGCGTGGGTGGCGGAATCACCGCGGATTCGGACCCGCGTCGGGAATGGCAGGAATGCCTCGACAAAGCGGCAAGTGTGGTCAACGCGCGACCGAGCGTGCTCGGCTAACGTAGTCGGCATGAATCGGGCCGCGAGCGTGCAGCAGGCAGCCGAGATGACGTCCGACCTCGCCGATATCCGAGCGTCCATCATCGATGAATCAACCGGCGCAACACCCTCTCCGCACTGCTATCCGGACGACTATGCGCCGCCGACACCTGTTCTCGAGTCATGGCTGCGGGCACGTACGCGAGGGCACAGCCGCGACACCCACCAACCCGAAGTGGTCAACGCCGACGAACTCGATCGTCGGCGTGAACAGAGTTCGCTACGCCACTCGGCGACAGCCGCACAGGCGATCGTCGAATCAAGCATCGACGACGCTGATCTCGTATATGGGATGTTCGACGCCGACGGCGTGATGCTCTGGGGACAAGCCGATTCCCGTCTCCGCGACCGCGCGTACGCGTTGCACATCCGGGAGGGTGCGCGCTGGGATGAAGAATCGGCCGCGACGACGGTGGTGGGGCAGGTACTCGCCGACCCGCGACCGCAGCGCGTCTACCCGGCCGAGCACTATGCGCATGCGCTGGGCGAGTGGTACTGCGCGGGGGCGCCTGTGCACGATCGGGTCACCGGCGAGGTCGCCGGGGTGATCGCCTTCGCCGGGCAGATGGATGCCGTGCAGCCCGCGACGCTCATGCTCGCCGCGTCGGTCGCGGAGTGCTGCGCACGTGTCGTCTCCGACGAGCACCAGCGCAGATTGAGCAGACTGCGTGAAACCGGTCGAACCACGTTGTCCGCCTTCAAGACCGCGCTCCTCGTCGACGACGACGGTCTCGTTGCGGACAGCCGCGGAGTGATCGCCCCGACCCGGATAGCCCCACCGGGCGACGGTGAGATGCGCTTCGTGGCCGGGCTGGGCGTGTGCATCGCGGAGCGCGTCGACGGCGGTTGGGTGGTACGTCCGTCAGGGCCGGCCGGTCCGATCCTCATCGAGCTCGACCTCCGTGGCGAACCGTCGATTCACGTCACCGACGGCCCCGACCACATCACCATTGTCGTCACGCGGCGTCACGCGCAGATCCTGCTACTGCTCTCCGACGCCGGGCGCGCGGGCCTCACCTCGGCGCAGTTGAGCAGGTTTCTGTTCGGCGACACGACCCACGAGGTGTCTGTCCGGTCCGAGATGTCGCGCCTACGCCGCGTCGTCGGCGCCCTGGTGTCGAGTCGGCCGTACCGCCTTGCCACCGACGTGACGCTGACCGTCGTCCCCGACTGACCGGCGTCGTCTGCGGGCTTCGTGGTCCCGTCGCGGTTGTGGCGGCGTCGACTTCCGCGCGTTTCGCGGCGCGGAAAGTAGGGGAAGAAACCCTTCCGCTAGTTTCGAACCTTTCCCCGCAAAACGTCGCGGGGAAACGTCAACAACCCGGGGAAGCAACCCTTCCCCCACTTTCCGCACCACCGCGCCGGGCCCCGGGCCGGGCGCCGCGCCCCGCAGAAAGTAGGGGAAGAAACCCTTCCGCTAGTTTCGAACCTTTCCCCGCAAAACGTCGCGGGGAAACGTCAACAACCCGGGGAAAAACCCTTCCCCCACTTTCCGCACCACCGCGCACCGCCCCGCCCCCGACACCGTCGGCACGCTCAATCGACTTCCGACCGCGCAGCCAGGACCGCCTCATAGATGTCGCGCCGCGATACGCCCGTACCCTCGGTGACCTGCGCGCAGGCCTCCTTGAGTCGTAGACCTCCCGCGACGAGCCGTTCGGCCTGCTCGACGAGGTCGTCGACGGCGGGTACCCGACGTTCCCCCGGCGCCACGACGACGGTGATCTCGCCGCGGACACCCTCGGCGGCCCACTGCGCGAGGTCGGCGAGCGGGCCCCGGCGGATCTCCTCGTAGGTCTTCGTCAGTTCCCGACACACGGCCGCCTCGCGATCGGGTCCGAGTACGTCGACGGCGTCCGCGATGGTGTCGGCGAGGCGATGGGGCGAATCGAAGAAGACCACGGTGCGCGGTTCGTCGACGAGTTGGCCCAGCCAGTCGAGCCGCGCCTGGTGCTTGCGTGGCGCGAACCCCTCGAAGCAGAAGCGATCCGACGGCAGGCCCGATACCGCCAGCGCGGTGGTCACGGCAGACGGTCCGGGCAGTGCCGTCACCCGCAGACCCGCTGCCGCACATGCTGCGACGATCCTGTGCCCGGGATCACTGACCGAGGGCATGCCCGCATCGGTGACCAACAGCACGGTGCTTCCGGCGCGGATCGCATCGATGAGTGCCGGGGTGCGCGCGGCCTCGACCTGGTCGTAGTAGCTGACGATGTTCCCGGTGATCGTGACGTCGAGCGCCTGGGCCAGCGCCCTGGTACGTCGGGTGTCCTCTGCGGCCACGATGTCGGCGGTCGCGAGGGCGTGCCGTAGCCGCGACGACGCGTCGTCGACCTGGCCCATCGGCGTCGCAGCCAGCACGAGTCGGCCGTTGCCCGTGTCGGTATCTGACACGTCCGGAGCGGGATTCATGCGAATCACTGTACGAGCGGCCCATTACGATGGGCCGGGTGACCATCGTCGACGGCCCCATCGCTGCGCCCGCCGCCGATCCGACACCCGACCGTGGACGCCTGCTCAAAGTGGCTGCCCTGCGTTCGACGCGGGTGCGGCCCGACCCCGAAATCGAGGTGCCGCTCTTCGGCGCACCCGACCGCATGCGGGGCCTGATCGTCGGTCTGATCATCACCCTGGTGGCCATCGCCACCCGCTTCTGGGGGCTGAACCACCCCACAGACCAGACCACACCGGTCTTCGACGAAAAGCATTACGTTCCGCAGGGCTGGCAGGTGCTGACCGGCGGCAACTGGATCGAGGACAATCCGGCCTACGGGCTCGTGGTGCACCCGCCGGTCGGCAAATGGCTGTTGGCCGTCGGCGAGTGGATGTTCGGCTACAGTCCGCTCGGTTGGCGGGTCATGTCCGCGGTCGCGGGCGTCGCGATCGTGGTGATGATCTATCGGGTCGTGCGTCGCATGGCACGGTCGACGCTCGTCGGGACGATCGCCGCGGTGTTCGCGATCTGCGACGGCGTGCTCTTCGTGCAGTCCCGCATGGGCATGCTCGATATCTTCCAGTGCCTGTTCGTCGTCGCCGCATTCACCGCGGTCATCTGCGACCGCGACCAGGTACGCGAGCGAATGTTCAACGCCTACCTCGACGGCCGCATCAACGACTCACAGTTCGGACCCCGGCTGGGTTTCCGGTGGTACCGCTTCACCGCGGGCGTGATGCTCGGCCTGACGTGTGCGACGAAGTGGTCGGGCATCTACTACATCGTCTTCTTCGGCCTGCTGGTGATCGGATTCGACGTCGCCGCGCGGAAGGCCTATCACGTTCGACGTCCCTGGGCGGGCGCGTTGGTCCGCGACGCCGTACCCGGTGTCGCGAGCCTCGTCGCGATGCCGATCGCCATCTACTTCGCGAGCTTCGTGCCGTGGTTCACCAGCGAGACGTCGGTATACCGCTACCAAGTCGGCAACACGATCGGGACCGACGGTCCATTCGCCTGGGTTCCTGGCGCATGGCGATCGCTCTTGTACTACGAGGCGGGGGTGCTCAAGTTCCACGCGGGGCTGACGAACTCTGCCGGCAACCACCACCCGTGGGAATCCAAGCCTTGGACGTGGCCGATGAGCCTGCGCCCCATGCTGTACGCGCTCGAGAATGGACCCGATCAGTGTGGTGGCGGCCAATGCGTCCGGGCCCAGATGCTGATCGGGTCGCCGGCGATGTGGTGGCTCGCGCTTCCGATGCTGATCTGGGGTCTGTGGGCCTTTCTGATCCGACGCGACTGGCGATACGCCGCGGTGATCGTCGGATACGCCGCGGGATTTCTGCCGTGGTTTGCCGAACTCGACCGCCAGATGTACTTCTTCTACGCGACGGTCCTCGCGCCATTCCTTGTGATGGGCCTGGCACTGTGTTGCGGCGACATACTGCGAGCGACCAAATCGTCGCCATGCAGACCCCGGCCCGAACGACAGGCACTCGGCATCATCGTCGTTGCGATCTATATCGGGCTGGTCGTCGCGAACTTCGCCTGGCTGTGGCCGATCCTGACCGCGAGCCCCATCTCGCCCGAACAATGGCACCAACAGATCTGGCTGCCGAGCTGGGGCTGACGCGCGGGAGGGGTGGTTTCGACAAGCTCAACCAGCGAGACCACCGCTCAACCAACGGGAAAGTGGTTTCGACAGGCTCAACCAGCGAGACCACCGCTCAACCAGCGAGACGACCGCTCAACCAACGGGAGGTTTCGACAGGCTCAACCAGCGAGACCACCGCTCAACCAGCGAGAGGACCGCTCAACCGTCAGAAGTGGCCCGCGTGACCAGTTCGACGATCGTGGCGTCGTCGACTCCCATCGCGCGCAGCGCGGCGACATGTTCGACGGTGGCACGCTGGGCGTCGTCGAGCGTCGTGTTCGATCCGGCCTTGATGAACGACCCGCGCCTGCCCCTGGTCTCGATGATCCCGGCGGCCTCGAGTTCGCGATAGCTTTTCGCGACCGTGTTCGGGGCGAGGTCGAGGTCGGCGGCCAGTGCACGCACCGTCGGAAGTCGTTCTCCGACAAGCAGTTCTCCGCGTGTGACGAGGTCGATGACACCGAGGCGGAGTTGCTCGAAGGGTGCGCGATCAGAGTCGGCGTCGATGGCGAGTTGTGCGGCGAGATCCATCGTCGACCTCAGAGCGGGTCCCGCGACAGCGGGCACGACATGCACCGTGGACCGCCGCGGCCCGAGCCGAGTTCGCGGCCCTCGATCTCGATCACCTCGATACCCGAGTCGACGAGTCTGCGGTTGGTCTCGACGTTGCGGTTGTAGGAGACCACGACGCCCGGTTCGACGGCGAGGGTGTTGTTGCCGTCGTCCCACTGCTCGCGCTCGGCGGTGACCGGGTCGAGGCCGGTGTCGATGACGCGGAGTTTGCCGATGCCCATCGCGTCCGCTGCAGCCTCCACGAAAGGTCGCGGCCCGCTCACGTCGACGTCGCCGTCGCCGAGGTCGCGCAACGTGAATGCCGACATGGTGTCGCGGATGTTCGGGTACATCACGACGGCATCGGCGTCGACCATGGTGCAGACCGTGTCGAGGTGCATGAAGGCGCGCTGTTGCTCGATCGGAACCGCCAGCGCGGTGTGGGCCAGTCCGTCGGCGAACAGGCTGCGCGCCAAGGCTTCTGCGCCTGCGGGAGTGGTGCGCTCACCGACTCCGACGGCGACGACTCCCGGTGCCAGCAGCAGCACGTCGCCTCCCTCGACGGGTGCAACCTGTGATTCGTACGCGCGTCGCGCACCCGTGAACAGCGGATGGTGCGCGTAGATCAGATCGGTCAGTGAGGTCTCTCGCACGCGGGCGGGCAGCGCGAGCGAGGTGATCGCGAAGCGAGGACCGATCCAGAAAGAACTGTCGCGGGTGAACAGCAGATTGGGCAGCGGCGCTATGGCGAACTCCGGCCCGACGTGCATCCGACGCACCAGTGACGCCGACTCCGCGGCCGGGGTCAACGGCAATTCGTCGAAGGTCATCCCAGCGGTCAACACGTCGGCGAGTTCCGGCGCGGACAGCCCGCGCAGATACCCGGCGAGTTCTTCGGCGAGGTGCGGCCCGAGTAGTCGCGAGTTGACCGCCGCGGCGATGCCCTGGATTCGCGCGGCACCACTGTGGTCTAGCGTCTCGGTGAGCAGATCACCGAGGAGAAAGACGTCGACGCCGCGCGCGGAGAGTGCTTCCGCGAACTCGTCGTGCTCCTCTTGGGCGCGGGCGACCCAGGGCAAACCGTCGAACAGTAGTTGGTCGCTGTTGCGCGGGGTGAGGCGCAGCAGTTCGTCGCCGGGACGGTGCAGCATCACCGCGCGCAGTCGGCCGACCTCTGTGTTTGAGCCGAGTGTGTAGTCACTGCTGGCAGTCGACGCAGGCATGGGTCAAATCTAGTCGCCGATGGCCGTGCATGCTCGACGCCGAGCGTCAGGGTGCGTCGGGATCGGACTGCTGGGTCGGATGCAGTCGCGGGACGGCACCGACAGCCTCGGGGGCGGACTCGCGTGCGAACAGCCAGGCGACGAATGCCACGGCGGCCACCCCTCCCGTCAGCACGAATGCCGGGCCGAATCCGACGCTTCCCGCAACGAACCCGACGATCAGTGGTCCGGTGACCGCACCGAGGTCCGACGACATGCTGTACGCCGCAAGTGCCGAACCACCCTGGCGTCTGGCGCCGAGAACGTCGGCGAGCGCGGCCTGATGCGTCGGAGCGAACAACCCCGACCCGACTCCGGCGAACAGCGACAGCACCAGCGCAAAGACGATGTTCGGCGAAAACCCGAGCAGCGCCGTCGAGATCGCCATGATGGCGAGGCCGGGAAGCATCACCGGTCGGCGACCGACCCTGTCGGACATCCTGCCCGCGACCAGGATCGCGGCGACATTGCCGGCGGCGTAGACGGCGAGCACCACACCGGTCATGGCGGCCGACTCGTGGAGTCCCTCGGTGATGAACAGCGGCACCACCGCGACGCGCACGCCCATCGACGCCCAACCCTGAGTGAAGTTCGACGCGATGATCGCGCGGTAGGCGCTGTCGTGCAACGCGGTTCGCAGCGACATCGCCCCTCGTTGCGGAGTGTCGGAGACTTCTGGCGCCGCGGTGTCGCGCAGTTGTGTTGCGACGACTGCCGACGCGATCAACAGTGCGACGGCGTACACGACGAACGGCATGCGCAATCCGAATCCGACCAGCGCGCTGCCGATCAGCGGCCCGGTGATGTTGCCGATCAGAAAGCCCGCGGAGAAAAATCCTGAAACCTTGCCGCGGATCTCGTTGGGCGACAACCTGATCAGCAGGGCCATCGCCGACACCGTGAACATCGTCGAACCGATACCGCCGGCACCGCGGAACAGCAGAAGCTGAATGTAGTTCTGCGCGAACGCACATGCCAACGTGCTCGCCGCGACGATCAACAGACCTGTCAGATAGATCCGACGCTCGCCGAGGACCGTCACCAGGCGTCCGGTGGCAGGCGCGAAGACAAGTCGCATCACCGCGAACGCCGACACCACCGCTGAGACCGCGGTGTAGCCGACGTCGAAACTGCGCGCGAAAGTCGGGAGCGCGGGCGCGATCAGACCGAAGCCGAGAGCAATGACCACGTTGGCAGCCAGCAACACCCAGATCCCGCGAGGAATCTGCTTCACTTTAGATCACGGCTCCTCCGGAAGCTTGTCGAGCGCTTCGGCGGTCAGTGTGCGACCCAGCTCGATCATCTCCGTCGCCTTGTGGAAGTCCAACGTGCGCAAGGCTTTACGTGGCACTCGAATCAGAATGTCCGGCGGGTACCCCGCGATCTGGTAGCGCGTCAGCGCGATTGACATGATGTCGAGCGAGCGCAACAGGATCTCGATCCTGCCCATCGGAGCCGCTTTGGCGCCGTCGTCTACGTCGTTCGACGTAGAGAGCGGCTCGACGTCGTCGGATCCGTCCGAGCCGGCGGGCGTGTCCTCCGCGGGTGCGTCGTGGCTAACGGAGTCGTCGGCCTCGACGCCGAACCGTTCGCGCACCGAGCGCACCCAGTCGTTCTCCAACAACGGGGTGATGTTGCGGCGGATCACGCCCTTGGTCTTGGGTGCTCGACTCGCGCCGTGTTCTGCACCGTCGTCGGCGTCGAGCACAACGCCGATCGTCACGTCGCTGCTGACCGCGGACGTCGGCGCGACGGGCAGTGGGTCGAGGATGCCGCCGTCTGCGAGCAGTCGGCCGTCGACCTCGTGGGGTCGGATCACTCCGGGAATCGCGATCGACGCCCGGATGGCGTCGACGAGACTGCCTTTCTGGAACCACACCGGCCGCCCGGCGGCGAGATCGGTGGCGACCGCGGTGAACGGGATGTCGAGGTCTTCGATCACGGTGTCGCCGAGGATCTCCCGGACCCGTGCCAGGATGCGCTCGGCGCCGATCATCCCGCCCGGTTTGGACAGCGAGACGTCGAGCAGTCGCATCACGTCGAGCTGGGACAACCCGCTGATCCAGTCGACGTAGTCGTCGAGGCGCCCGGCACAGTAGAGCCCGCCGACCAGCGCGCCCATCGACGATCCGGCGACGCTGACGATCTCGTACCCACGTGCGTCGAGTTCGGCGACGACGCCGATGTGTGCGTAGCCGCGAGCTCCCCCACTTCCCAGAGCGAGGGCCACGCGAGTCGATCGGGCCATGATGCTCAGCCTAACGATGACGTCCGACGCCGCACGCGTCAGTCGATAGGAAGCCGACGCGGCCCCGCACCCTGCCGGTTCAGCTCATCGCCGGGGTTGAGCAGGTTGCACGCACCCAGCGAGAGGCAACCGCATCCGACGCAGGAGCCGATCATGTCGCGCATGGTCTCGAGCAGCTCGATCCGGTGATTGATGTCGGCGATCCAGCGCTGCGACGCCGCCTCCCACATTGCGCGCGACGGCGACTCGTGATCGCCGAGCTCGGTGAACACCTCCCCGATCACCGCGAGGGGTATCCCCGCCGCCTGGGAAGCGCGGATGAACGCGACCCGGCGCAGCATCGCGCGGTGGTATCGCCGCTGGTTGCCCGGCGTACGCCGCGAGAAGATCAGCCCCTGGTCCTCGTAGAACCGCACGGCCGACGGCGCGATGCCCGCGCGCTGCGCCAACTCACCGACGGACAGTTCGATCTTCTTCAGGCCCATACGACGAGGATAGGCGACTTCAAGTTGACTTGAAGTCGCCTATGCCCGCTGATCGAGATGCCAACCGCTGATCGAACGCGTCCACCGCTGATCGAGCTTGTCGAGATCACACCCAAGCGCCCCGGCCCGCCGGGCGGCCGCCGGGCCCAAATGTGTGTCGTATTGAAAGATGTGGCTGCTGCAGCACACACATCCTTCGATTGGACACACATTTAGGTGCGGCCCCGCACCGCCCACCCGCTGATCGAGCTTGCCCCACCGCTGATCGAGCGCCCCCCGCGGATCGAACGCCACCACCGCTGATCGAGCTTGTCGAGATCACTTCCAAGCGCCCGGGCCCGCCGGGCGGCCGCCGGGCCTAAATGTGTGTCGTATTGAAGGATGTGGCTGCTGCAGCAC